>NZ_JBHYIK010000002.1:127130-221952 GCF_042739735.1 Amycolatopsis sp. NPDC059027
GGGGGGGGGGGGGGGCGGGGGGGGGGCCCCCGGGGCGCGGGGGCGCGCGCCGGGGGGGGGGGTGGTCTTTGGCCCCCCCACCCCCACCCCCGCGGGGCGGGGGCCTCAGCCGGAGAGTACGTGCCGGCTGCTCCGCCCGATTCCGTTGAGCGCCCCGATTTCCTCGGCGATCCGGTCCCGTGACGTGGTGCCGAGCTTGCCGAGCAGCCGGGCGACGTGCGCCTGCACGGTGCGGCGCGGCAGGTCGAGATGCTCGGCGATGGCGGGGTTGGAGTGTCCGGCGGCGACGAGCCGCGCGATCTTGATTTCCACCGGGGAAAGGGATTCCCACCCGCTCCGTGTCCGGGGTCGCGGCACCGTGGCGTCCCGGCGGATGCCGAAGGCGGCCAACCGGGTGGTGGCGCGTTCGAGATCCCAGCTCGCGGAAAGGTCCGCGTAGCGCGTGGCGCTTTCCGTGAACGCCGTCCGCGCCGCTTCGGTTTCGCCTCGCCGGGCGAGCAGCACCGCGGCGTCCTCCAGCGCCGTGCCCAGTTCGACGACCCGGCCGACCCGGCGGTAGTGGTCGACGGCGGCCAGGATCGGTGCGGGGTCTTCGTCGACGAGTCCGCGGCACCACTGGGCCGCGGCGGCCGCTCGCGCGGCGGGCCGTTCCTTCGCCGCTTCCTCCGCGCAGATCCGCATGGCGCGGTGCGCCTGCTCGGTCGCGCCGACGCTCACCGCGAGCCGGACGATCATCGGCAGCCATTGGTGCCGGAGCATCATCGGCGAGAATTCCGGGGTGAGCAACGGTTCGAGGATCTCGAGCGCTTCCTCCGGCCTGCCGCGCTGTTCGAGCGTCAGCGACTGCGCGACGAGCAGGAAATCGATGCTCTCCCGTTCCGAACTGGTCGCCGGCGCGTATTCCTCGACGGCTTCGAGATGTGCCGACGCTTGGACCCGATCACCGCGTCGTGCCGCGATGTACGCCGCGACGCCGTGCAGCAGCAACGCGGCCGCCGGGGGTTCGCGCAGGCCGAGAAAGGTGATCGCGGGGCCGTCTTCGGTGACCGAGTCGAGTTCGACGAGGGCTTCGTTCCACTGCCCGGTCCAGTAGTTGTGCACCGCGGCGGGAACCTGCAGCTCGTTGCCGAAGGCGTGGCTGATCGCGATCCGCCGCGCGGTGCGCAGGGTTTCGTCGGCTTCGGCCAGCCGGTCCATGTTCTGCAGCGTGAACAGCCGGTTGTCCAGCAGATCGAGTTCGAGTTCGGCGAGGTCCCCGCCGCGCCCGGCGACTTCGAGCGCGCTGTCGATGTGGGCGAGTGCGGTGTCGTGGTGACGTCGCACCGAGGAGGTCAGCCACAGGGTCTGCAGCGCGTGCGCGGTGAGGTAGGCGTCGCCGTTCGCCGCGGCCAGTGCCTGACGCGCGGCGTCCTCGGCGGCGTCGAGATCGTCGAGGCCACCGCGCCGGAAGTTGGCGAGCAGATGACGGTGACGCTGACGCCAGATCTCGGGCACCTCGGGATCGTCGACGGCGTTCTCGACGGTGCGGACCGCGCCTTCGACGTCGCCACGCCGGTACCGCATCGCCGCGAGCAGCTGCCGCATTTCCGCGGCACGGTAGGGATCCGTGGCGATCGCGAGCGCGGCGCGCGCCTCGTCCTCCGGTTGCCGCTCCAGGCGGAACGACACCTTGACGAGAGCGGCGGCGAGTACCTCCCGCCGGGAATCGCGCAGCGGGCACGCTTCGAGCGCGCGGGCGAGGAGTTCCGCGGCGAGCAACGGCGCCCGGTTGGCCACCGTCTCGCCGTTGTCGACCAGCCACTGCAGGACCCACGGATCGGCGGCGGGCGTCGCGACGACCTGTTCGGCGATGCGGGTCACCGAGGACCCGACTCCGGCCAGTGCCTCCGCGGCCTGGCGGTGCAGCGCGGCGCGCGCACCGGCCGGGATCCCGTCGTAGAAAGCCTGACGCAGCAAGGGATGCCGGAACGCGAGGTGGGTGTCGATGTCGACGATCACGGTGGCGGCCACGGCTTCTTCGAACGCCGCGACCAGCTCCGACGGCCGTTTTCCCGCCACCGCGGCGATGTCCGTGACCGTGAACTCCGTGCCGAGCAGTGCGGCCCAGCGCAGGGTCTCGCGGGTTTCGGCGGAAAGCCCGTCCAGATTTCGCCGGATGGTGTCGATGAGACCGCGCGGTGCGGTGTAGGTGCTGCTGTCGGCGAGATCGGTGATACCGGACACCGTGCGCAGCGCCTGCTCGCGGATCAGGGTACCGGTGAGTTCGGTGATGTAGAGCGGATTCCCGGTGGTGCGCTCGACCAGATCCCGTAGCTCGGGCCCGGGTTCCGCGCCGAGCAGGCGTTTCTCGAGTTCGAGGGTCTGCTCGTCGGTGAGCGGGGTCAGATCGACGATTTCGCCGCCGCGGCTTTCGACCGCCTGGCGCAGCCGGACGAGCTGGGCCGTGCGTGGCACCGGGCGTGCGGCCGTGATGAGCAGCAACGGCAACTGGCGTGTCGCGGCGGTCAACCGGTGCCACAACAGGACGCTGGCCTCGTCGGCCCACTGCATGTCGTCGACCACCAGGACCAGCGGACCCCGCGCGCAGAGTTCGTCGATCAGCGCCAGCAAGCGACCCACGGTGGCGAGGGCCGGGTCGCGATCCTGCCCGGTGTCGCGCTGTTCGAAGAGATCGAACGTGAGCGCGGACCGGGTGGGATCGCCGGTCGCTTTGTCGATACCGAGACACGCCAGCATGACCTGCAGGGGGATTCGCCCGGAGAGTTCGTCGGCGATCGCCCAGCCGAGCTGACAGCCCTGATCCGGGGCGGTGGAAAGGGCGGTGGCGAGCAGTTCGGACTTGCCGATGCCGAACTCGCCCTCGACCCACGCCATCCCGCCGCGGCCGTCGCGGACGTCCTCGACGAGCCCGCGCAGCAGGGCGAGTTCGTTCTCCCGGCCGACGAACGTCGTGTTCTCGCCGGTTTGCCGCCGTCGCGCGATCTGGGCAGGCACGGTGAGCAAGGGCTCGTGTTTCGGGGCGCGGACGGGGGTCGCCGCGACGCGGTGTGGTTCGAGATCGGGATCCTGGGCCAGGATCCGGGCGTGCAGCCGTCGCAGCTCGGCACCGGGCTCGACGTCGAGGTCCTCACGCAGCCGTGCACGGGTTTCCCGGAACACCTCGAGGGCCTTGGCGTGTTGGCCGTCGCGGTAGAGCGCGAGCATCAGCAGTTCGCTGAGCCGTTCGCGCAGCGGGTTTTCGTGGACGAGGGCGAGCAGTCCGGCGGTGAGTTCGCCGTGCCCGCCGAGTTCCAGCAGCGCCTCGGCACGCAGCTCGTGCGCGGTGACGTGCAGTTCGACGAGCCGGGCGCGTTCCTGCTCGGCGAAGGGGCCCGGCAGTCCGGACAGCGGCTCGCCGCGCCACAGGGCCAGCGCTTCGTCGAGCAGTCCGGCCGTGGCCGCCGCGGTGGTTTCGCCGCGTGCCTGCCCGATCAGCCGCTCGAAGCGGATCGCGTCCACGTTCTCCGGGGCGATCCGCAGGGTGTACCCGGCCGAAGTACTGGTCAGCAGCTCGCCGGCGGCCCACCGGCCGCGCTGCGGTTCGAGGGCGCGCCGCAGACCGGAGACATAGGTGTGGATGTTCCCGTTCACGCTGGCGGGCGGCCGCTCGCCCCAGACCGAGGACACCAGGTCGGCGCGCGGCACCGCTTTGCCTGCCCGCTGGGCGAGCACGGCGAACACGGCGCGCTGGCGGGTCGGGCCGAGCGGGAGCTCGGTACCCGCCCGGTGGGCGGTCACCGGGCCGAGGAGGTCGACCCGGAGTTCGTCATCCTCGTCGGGCATCGCCGGTCCCCGGTGTCAGCGTTGGGCTCAAGGTGTCTCCGTTCTGCAGGCCGGCCGCCGGGACGCGGGCTGCGCGGTGTCTCCGGAGAGAGGTGCGACGCAGTCTATCTCGACAAGAAGCCACACAACCGGACAAGATCACACAGAGTGGTCGGGGCAAGGGTTGCCGCTCACCGAAACCGCTGGTCACGGGTCGAATCGCGGAAGGTTGCTGCCCGTTCGGCTCCGGATCGGGAATCGAAGGGGCAAGGAAGCGCGGCACGGACGCAGGTTAGCGAGGACGCCGTTGGCGGGACATGCGCGGGATTGCGGTCCGCCGGTCGGAAATTGCGGTAAGCGGAGGGCCGGACACCGACGTGGTTCGGAAACGCCGTCGGCAGTGCGCCCGGACTGCCGAAGCCGGTGCTGAGGTAGACCTCGCTGATGTCGGCGCGGTCCGGGCGCTGGCGGCCGAGGGAATGCGCACCGGGATGGTGGACAGGGCGGGCGTCGTCCGCCATAGCGTGTCCGCATGGTCGTGTCTCCGGCCATGTGGAGCACGAGGTGCGGATCGGCGACGCTGGGGGAGCGGAAAGTCTTCCCTCCCGCGTCGGCTCGCATTTCGTGGCGATGGGGAGCCGGTGTCGCAGACTGGCTCTTGCGACGGCCGCACCGCTGACGCAGACTAGCTCTTGCGACGGCAACAAGGCAGGAACGGAGAAACACTCCTGGTCTGCCCTTTCGGTGCCCGCGCGGAGTCGCTCGTGGATCGTGGTGACTCCTTTGTGGACTGTCGAAATCGCGTCGTCGTGCCGCGCCACGGAGGCGGTTACCCAGAATTGGCCCGCGAGGATTCCGTCCGGTTTTCGGACGGTGCTCAGCGCTACGGTAAAGGACAGCGGATGGGGACTGCGAGGAGGAATACCCGGCAGCTCCCGGCCAGTTCCGCCGACACCGGGATCGTAGCGGTCGCCGTATGCGCGCGGGATCCGGTGGCAGGGCTCGGCGCGGTGAGCATCCTGCGCGCCGATGGACGGCTCAAGGTACTCGACGAGTCCGAACTCGCGGCGGCAGACGTGCTCGTGGTGGTCGAGGATCTCCTCACTGAAGAAGTTTTCACATTTCTGCGTGCGGCTCGTGCCGCGTCGAGTCTCGATTCACCGCCGCCCTGTGTGATCGTCACCGATCATTTCCGGCGCGAGATAGTGACGACTGCGATCGAATGCGGCATGGCCGCGCTGGTGCGGCGGTATGCGCTCGGGGCCGAGGAGCTGGTGCGGACGATTCTTTCGGTCAGCCAGGGCCCGGCCGTCCCGGCATCGGACGTGCTGGGCGATCTGCGGGTCCGGCTCGGGCAGACGCGGCGGGCGGAACCTCACGGACTCGCCCTGTGCGGTCTGTCCACACGCGAACGCGAGGTTCTCCGGCTGCTGGCCGAGGGGCGCGACACGGAGGAAATCGCCGCCGTGCTCGCGTATTCGGAGAGTGCGGTGAAGTACGTCCTCTACGGCATATTGTCTCGCTACAACCTCAACAGCCGCGCGCACGCGGTCGCGTTCGCACTGCGAGCCGGACTGATTTAGGGCGCGCTCGCGTAGGGCACTCCTGTAACAGTGACCACGCCAGCCGCTCTCACCTCACAAGTCGCACGTCGCGAGGAATATCGAGGACTCCGAAGGGGACCTTCATAGCGTCCAGCGCGCTGAAGGGCACCTTCATGGCGCGTTCGTCCACAAAGGACATAACCATGCGAGTCATGATCCTTTCACGTAAGAGATCTTGCCGTGAACCGGCCGTGTACGCGAGTTGATGGTAAGAGCGAACGACGCGTTTGAGAACCTCGTTCTTCGGCTCATGTCGCGACGTGCCTCTTTGGGCAGGCATGGTTTCTGAAATCTCTAGACGCTCGCCGGGGCACTCCCGCCCGAGGTGTGTCGCGGGTCATACTCGCCGGGCCAAGACGAGGGCACAGCACGTCAATCGCCCGAGCGAAAAATGGAGACAAGCGCATGTCGGGTCTCTCACGCATCATCGGAGCATTCCTGATCGCCGTGGCGATGACCTGTGGCGGTGCCGCGACCGCGGACGCGAAGACTTCGCTCGTGCCGGTACATCTCGCGCCGCTGGATCCCCGTGACGTGGGTTTCCTGGTGGCGCTGGACCAAGCGGGACTGTGGGAAGGGCCGACGAGCGGGGCGATCGCGGAGCGGAGCAGGACGCCGGTGGTGCGTTCCGTTGCGGCGCAACTGATGCGGGAACACCACAAGCTCGCCGAGTACGCGGACGCGGCGGCCGCCCGCCTGCACGTCGCCCTGCCGGACGCGCCCTCACCGATGCAGCGTTCCTGGCAAGTCCGGATACTCGCGGCCAAGGACGCGGAACAGGACCGGCTGTACGTCAATCTGACCAGGGCGGCGCACGGAACCGTCCTCATGACCATCGCGTCAGTGCGGTCGACCACGGCGAACGACGTGATTCGTTCCCTCGCGCAGGTCGCGGAGGAATACGTCAAACGGCACATGACACTGCTGGAAAGCACCGGGCTGGTCGAATCGGACTCGCTCGCGGTGCGTACGGGAGCGGCCGCGCCGTATCAGCCTCTGCCGACGTTGCCGGAGGCGCTGTTCGGCGTCGCACTCGCGCTTCTCGCCGGTGCCACGACATTGGTGATCGTGCGCCGCGGCGCACGACCGGAGAGCGTGGCGGCGGAAGGGCTGGGTGTCGAATGAGCGGTGCCTTCCCGGCCGTATCGGCCATGGTGCTCGCCGCGGGATACACCTCGCACGACGAGGGCGTCCGCCAGGCGGCGGCGCTGTCCGGCCGGTTGGCGTACCTTTTCATGTGCCTGACGCTCTGCTGGGGTGTTCTCACCGCTACGGGCTGGATCCGGCGGGTGACCGGCCACCAGGCCCTTCGCGGCGGTCACATGCTTCTGGGCGCGTTCACGGTGGCGACAGCGGGAACGCACGCACTTTCCCTCCTGTTCCTCGACGAGCAGATCGTGGTCGGCACCCAGGTCCTCGTCCCGTTCCTCAACGGCACCGTGCGCCACGCCCTCGGCATCATCGCGTTCGATCTCATGGTCGCGATCGCCGTGACAGCGGGGATGCAACGATTCTTCCGGTACCGCAACTGGTTGCGCTTCCATCAGACCGCGTATGCCGCGATCGCGCTCGGCGTCGCGCATTCCTGGTGGGGAGCGTGGACCGCAGCCGACCTCGAACTGGTGTGGCTGGGTGGTATCACCGCCATCGCCCCGGCGATCACGCTGACCGTCGCGCGGTTCGCCCCCGCGTCGCTGCTCGTGAAGATCGGCCTTGTCGACGATGTTTCCGCGCCCCAGAAACGGATCGACAAAGCCAAGCCGCTACGCATCAGCGTCGACAACCAGCGCTGCCACCGCTACGGCTTCTGCCAGACGGAAGCTCCGAACGTCTTCCAGCTCCGCGAGGACGGCAGGCTCGCCTACCGGCAGAGCCCGGACGTCGCGGGAAACCTGGACGTCCTGTCGGCGGCCCGGTCCTGCCCGATGCGGGCGATACACCTGGAGGGAACGAATCATGAGTGAGTTACCGCGAATCGTGATCGTCGGCGCCGGTCCGGCCGGGATGTGCTCGGCGGAGCGGTTGCGCGAACTCGGCTTCGACGGCGAGCTCGTCATCGTCGGCGCGGAACCCACCATGCCCGTCTACCGCCCCGCGCTTTCGAAACAGTTCGTCACCGGTGCCCTCGGGTCGCACGATCTCGCCCTCCACCCCGCCGACGACCTCGACGCGACGTGGAGACTGAACACCCCGGTCTCGCAGCTGGATTCGCGCCGGCGCGTGGTGCACCTGCCGGGCGGCGAGGAACTCGGGTACGACGGGCTCGTCATCGCGACCGGTGCCGAGGCACGCCGGATGCCGGGGCGGATCAACGCGCACCGGCGGGTCACCGTCCTGCGCACGGTTGCCGACACCAAACGCCTTCACCGCACGATGTCCGGAACCCGGGCACCGGTCGTGGTGCTCGGCTGCGGCTTCCTCGGTTGTGAGGTGGCGGCGAGCCTGAGAGCGGTCGGCCGGGAGGTGACGATCGTCGGCCGGTCCTCGCTGTTGATGAGCAACCTGCTCGACGAGGACCTGGCAAGGCGGTTGACGGATCTGCACCGGCGCAACGAGGTGGGGCTCGAACTCGGGGTGAAGGTCGACGGATGGGACCCGGGGCCGGACGGTATCGGAGTGCTGCTGTCCACCGGAAAACGCCTCGAGGCCGCCGGAATAGTCGTGGCCGTCGGCTCGGTGCCCGCGGTTTCCTGGCTCCGTGACTCCGGGGCACAGGTGGAGGACGGCCTGCTCTGCGAGCCGACCTGTCACGTCGCCGGGCTCGACGACGTGGTGGCCGCGGGAGACGTCGCGAAATGGCCGAACCTGCGGTTCGGTACCGAGCCGCATCGCGTCGAGCACTGGGTGAACGCGATCGAAATGGGCAGGGCCGCCGCCGAGAACCTGTTGAGCGGGCGGGAGACGGCCACGCCGTTCATGCCGGTGCCCCGGTTCTGGTCCGAGCAACACGGCTTGCGCATCCAGGCGGCCGGGATGCCGGTGCTCGCGACGGAGCGCGTGCGGATGGACTCCGACTCGGCGCGGGGACGTTCGCTGACCGGGTTCGTGCGGGACGGCAAGCTTGTCGGGGTGATCGGGTTCGACCGGTCGGCCGCGGTGCTCGCCTACGCGAACCACCTTCCGGACGAGCACCCGATCCTCGCTCGCTCGAACAGCACCACGATGCCCGATCAGGCGCCCCGAAGACAGGCGCCTGCCACCGGGCATTCGAAACGCGTCTCGTTCGTCCGGGCACTGAGGGGGCGATAGCGAATGCGCAAGGAAGGGTTCATGAGAACGATCTTCTGGGGTATCGCGTTCGTCGCGGCCACGCTCTTCGCTGTCGAACAATCGCCGAATTTTTCCTCGTATTCGGCGGAGGTCCCCGTACTGACTACGGATTCGTACGGTTACCAGTACATCGACGTCGTCGTGCCGTACCAAGACGACACCCACGTTGTACGTCCGCCGCTGCGCGAAGACGAGATTCGCACGGCGTGGCCGGATTCCGTTGGTTCCTCAGCACACGAATGACAGACGGGAGCTGGCGTGACCTCTTCCATGAAGCAACCAGACGCGCCCCGGCGTTTCGGTGGCTGGTCCGACTACCGGGAATGGGCGGAGCACGACTTCCGGCAGCGGACCTCCGCCGAGGAGCCGATGGCAGGCGGCAGGCGGACCTTCGTAGTGGAGGCGTTGAGCGAGTTGCTTCCCATCACCTTGCCCGCGGAAGCAGAAGCGGACTCCGAACACCGGACGGCGTGCAGTGTCCGCGGCGGTCACGACGATCATTACGAGGCCGACGCCGTCCTGACACTTGACGAAGAATCGGCGCTGGTCCGACCCTACGTCCGTGCGGACGGCCGGTCCGAGGTGGTGTACGAACTGGGATTCGAAACAATGGTTTCCGCGGCACGCCCGTATGCGAGCCTGCCGCTGCGTGAACTGAGCGAAGACCAGCGGTGGATCTGCCGTCTCTGCGAGGTACCGCAGTCGGTCGCCGAAGTCGCCGTCGCGATCGCCGCGCCGATCGGTGTCACGCGCACACTCATCAGCCACAGCATCGATCAGGGGTACTTGCAGGTGCACGAAACGGTGTCGATGGTGAACGGCCTGCCCTCGATGGAACTGCTGAAACGTGTCCGTGAAGGGCTTCTGCAGCACGTGTAGCGAGCGGCGGAAAGGACGATATTCGCATGGCGAACACAGCGAAATCCCAGGATCCGGAAGAACGGGGTGGTGACACTCCGAGGCTTTCGCCGTGCCTTTTCGTCCTGATCGCGGCCCAGCTGGCCACGCTCGTCCTGGTGGCGGCAGTCGTGCTGTGGCCGAGCACCTGGCTGCGTGTTCTCACGGTCACCAGCGGGATCGGGGCCGTGGCCGCCGCCGCCGTGGTGTTCGCCTCGGCGTGGCGGCAACGGGTGTCGGCGGACGGGCTGCGCCAGGAGATCGTGGACCTGGCCTACCGCCGGCTGCCGGAAGCCCTGCGAGGGGTGCGTGACGGCCACGAGGCCGCCGCGCTGGCCCGGCAGCTGCGGGTGCCCTCGGACGAGCAGGTGAAGCCCCTCGCGGACGCCTTCGAGTCCATCAGCGGACAGGTCCTGCGGCTGGCGGCGGAGCAGGAACAGATCCGTTCGGGATACTCCGAGGTCTTCGTCAACATGTTCCGCAGGAGCCAGTCGCTGATGCAGCGCCAGTTGCAGATCATCGAACAGCTCGAGCAAGGTGACCGCTCGCCGGAAGACCTGAACCGGCTTTTCCAGCTCGACCACCTCGTGACGCGGATGCGGCGCAACAACGAGAACATCCTGGTGCTCTCGGGAACCGAGCTCATCCGCAAGTCCAGGAAGCCGGTGTCGATCTCCGACGTGATCCGGGCCGCGATCTCGGAAATCGACAGCTACCAGCGGGTCAAGGTGCTCGAGACGCCAGCGGTCAAGATCTCGAACTCCGCGGCGGGTGATCTCATCCGGATCGTCGCGGAACTGCTCGACAACGCGACCTCCTTTTCCGCCCCCGGCGAGCTGGTGACCGTACAGGCCGAACTCGGCAGGCACCGGGGGCTGAGCATCAGCGTCGTCGACAACGGCATCGGCATGTCCGACGACGACATCCGCAAGGTGAACGAGCAGCTGACCCGGCTGGGGTCGGCCGAAATCGCCAGGTCCCGGCGGGTGGGGTTGCTCGTCGCAGGCAGGCTCGCGGGCAGGCACGGGTTCAAGATCGAGCTGTTCGGCGGGGGCGCGGTGGACGGAGTGTCGGCGCTGATCTCCGTGCCGAGCGAGGCGCTCGTCGAGGAGCATCAGGTCCGCAGCGCGCTGCACCGGGATCCGACGCGGGGGGCCAGCGCCGGACCGGCGCAGCAGCTGGTCGCCGTCCCGGAACCGGCACCCGCCTCGTCGAGACCGCGTACCGACACCATGACCGTGCGACGGCCGGACTTCGCCGCCGAACTGCCCGATCTGCGGAAACCGCGGCAGATCTCCTCCTGGCACACCAGGCCGAAAACGAACAGGCCGGCTACGCGAAATCCGGCACGGAACCGTGCGGATCTGGTGAAACAGGCACATGCCGACGTCCCCGCGGAGTTGCCGATCCGCGTACCGAATCGGCCCGCCCGGACGCGGGATCCGGCGCAGCGGTCTTCCTCGCAGTGGTTCACGGCACGGCAGACGGCGAGTGAGCCACGGGAGGCTTCGCCACCCCCTGGTGCGAGCGGGGAACGACGGGAAACCCCGGCGGAGAACTGGCAGTCCACAGCGGATCCCGGGTGGCACATCGTGGCGACGGTGACCAGTTCGGACGGGTACACCTACACCGAGGACGGGCTGCCGTTGCGAAAGCAGGGCGCCCATCTCCTCCCCGGCAGTGCCGGAAGGCCCGCCGATCCGGCCTCGACGGACGTGGCGAACCCGAGCGAACGCGATCCGGTACGCACACGCAGCCGGCTTTCCAGCTACCAGCAGGGTGTGCAGAAGGCGAAGCAGCAGGAAGCGACCATGCGGGGTACCAAGCACTCGGGCGGCTGGACGGTACTGGAACGGCACGCCGAGTGAACAGCGAAACGAAACCGGTCCATTTCGGTGCTCAACAAGGAGGAACTGTGGATTCCCAAGACGACAGCCATGACGATTACGGTTGGCTCATCAACGATTTCGTCGAGCGGGTCCCCGGAGTCGCGCACGGGGTCGCGGTGTCCGCGGACGGGCTGCTGCTCGCCGCCTCGGACACGCTTCCGGACGACCGGGCCGACCAGCTGGCCGCGGTGTCGTGCGGTCTCGTGAGCCTGACCGACGGCGCCGCACGGTGCTTCGAGGCAGGCAATGTCAACGAGACCATCGTCGAAATGGACGCGGGCACGATGTTGCTGATGGCGATCAGCGATGGCTCTTGCCTGTGCGTCCTCGCCGATCCCCGGCACGACATCGGGCAGATCGCTTACGAGATGGCCCTCCTCGTCGACCGTGTCGGTCAGATGCTGACACCCGAAGCGCGGGCCGACGACGAGAACCCGGCGACCATGGCAGCCAGTGGCCAGGCGAACTGAGGATCGGCTCGGGAAGGGAGTTCGGATGAGCACGCCTCGCAGCGGTTCCTTCACCAAGGTGCCGAACAGGTCCGTCACGTCGGCGAAGATCGTCGTGGCCGGCGGGTTCGGGGTGGGGAAGACGACGTTCGTCGGAGCGGTTTCCGACATCCAGCCACTCACCACGGAAGCGGTGATGACCGTGATGAGCGACAAGTTCGACGACACCGGACGGATTCCGTACAAGGGATCGACAACGGTGGCCATGGATTTCGGCCGCGTCGCGCTGGGTGACGATCTGCTGCTCTACCTTTTCGGCACACCCGGCCAGGAGCGGTTCTGGTTCATGTGGGACAACCTGGTGCGCGGGACCATCGGTGCGGTGGTGCTCGCGGACACCAGGCGGCTCGCGGATTCGTTCACTTCGGTCGATTTCTTCGAGAACCGGAACATTCCGTACGTCATCGGGGTGAACACCTTCGACGGGATTCTCCACCATCCTCTCGAACACGTCCGCCGTGCTATGGCCATCGACCCGGCGATCCCGATCTTCCGTTGTGACGCCAGAACACGTGACGAAGTCAAGGACACGCTGCTCGGACTGATCGAATACGTGATGGCCAAGGTCGATCACGCCGCCGAACCGTCGATAGCGTGATGGCCGGCGGTGCTCGCGCCGGCGGAGAGGAGCAGGGCAGATGAAGGGCACTGATCGCGAGGTTTTCATTGTCGACCCGGAATCGTTCGACAAGCTGCTGGAGTCGAACGACACGGTGGTCCTCGACCTCCGGACAGGCTGGTGCGGGCCGTGTCGCAATTTCGACCCCATTTTCGCCGAGACGGCGGCGAAGAACGCGGACGCGGCGTTCGCCGCCGTGGACATCGACGTCCATCCGGAACTCGGCGCCGCCTTCGATGTGCAGTCGGTGCCGAAGATCGCCGTGCTGCGGGCGGGGGCGCTGGTGTTCGCCTACGAGGGAGCATTGAGCGCGGCGGCGCTCGATGACGTGATCCAGCAGGTGAGGGCGCTCGATGTCGAAGAGATCCGCAGGGTGATCGCCGCCGGGTCGGATCAGGAATGACCGTTCCGGCGACCGCTGGAAAATCGTGTTTGGACACCATCATGACTCAAGCAACACGGAACATTCCGGTCTTTCGATCAGGGGTCGCCGTCAAGAGCGCGTTGCTCACCTCGCCGACGAACTGCGCTCCGCCCGCACCTGATCCTCAGGCTCCGGTGCGCCGGTTCCCGCTCGCGATCGCCGGCGGGATCGGATTGGCGGGAACCGGTTTCGTCTGGCTGGAATACGGTACGAAGTTCGGCGTCTACCTCCTCATCGGGATACTCCTGGGGGTAGCTCTGTTCCACTCCCGATTCGGGTTCGCGGCGGGTTTTCAGCAACTGATGGCGGTGGGGAACGGCCAGGGCGTCCGCGCGCAAGCGCTCCTCTTGGGAACGGCGGCCTCGGCGGTCATGCTGATCGCCGCTTCGGGTGCCGGGCTGTTCGGGGCGAAACCCACGCCGGCCACCTACCCGCTCGGCGTTTCGCTGGTACTCGGCGCCATGCTGTTCGGGGTCGGCATGCAGCTCGCCGGCTCGTGTGCGTCAGGAACATTGTTCGCGGTGGGCTCCGGACAGGCGACGGTCGCGCTGACGCTCGCGGGATTCCTCACCGGCGCCACCGCGGGATCCTGGTTGGATCCGTTCGCGCGGCGGTTGCCGAGTTTTCCCGGAGTACTGCTGGCCGAACACACCGGGTGGCTCGGGGCCTGGCTGATCACGATGGCGATCCTGCTGGCCGGGGTGCTCGTCACCCGGATCGTGCAGCGACGTCGCAACCCGCCGCCGGTCCAACCGGTCGCCACCGCACACGGCCTCGCGCGGATCTACCGAGGGGCGTGGCCGATGCAGGCTGGCGCGATCGTCCTCGGCCTGCTCGCGGGCGCCGTCTTCCTGGTGTCGGGCGGAACCTGGGGGCTGACGGGCGCTTTTCCGTTGTGGGGAGCCAAAATACTGCAGACGTTCGGGAACCACCCCGAGCAGTGGGAGTACTGGTCACCGGCGAACAAAGGACGATCGCTGGCAGCGCCGTTGCTGACGGACAAGACCAGCCTGACGAACTTCGGCATCATGATCGGCGCCGCGCTCGCGTCGGCGATGGCAGGCGCCTGGAAGCTCTACACGGCAGTCCCGTGGCGGCTGGTGGCGGCCTCGTTGCTGGGCGGACTGTTGATGGGAGTGGGCGCGCAGCTCGCGGGCGGGTGCAACATCGGCGCCTACCTCGCCGGGATCTCCGTCGGCAGCCTGCACGGCTGGGTGTGGGCTGTCTGCGCTCTCGCCGGTACCTGGTTCGGCGTGCGGCTGCGCCCGCTGTTCGGGCTGCACACCCCCCGATCGAGCGACGGCATCTGCTGAAAGCAACGACCCACGCCCCGCCCTTCCGCGTAACTCGCGTGATCAGAGAGCGCACACACGTGATTGGAGAGCGCACTCGCGTGATTGGAGAGCGCACTCACGTGATTGGAGAGCGCACTCGTGAGTTGCGCCGCTGATCACGGGAGATCGGGGACGGGACGGCGGTCTGGGCTGGGTCAGGAGGCCACGCGGTAGCGGTGGTTGGCCCACTGGCCGACGGTCTTCGCGATGTCCGCGACGTCGGGCTCGGGCCAGGCGCGGGCGACGTAGCCGTCGGGCCGGATCAGTGCGGCGGCTACCCCGGGGCGGCGCTCGGCCCGCGCCACCGTGACTCGTGGCGACGCCAAGGCGGCGAGCTGGCCGTCCGGGGTGAAATCGGCGAGCAGGTACCGGCCGATCTCCAGGCGGTGCAGCAGGTTTTCCCCGTCCACCAGCAGAGCCGGCGCGGGCAGGCCGTCGAGGGGATGCGCGTCCCCGGCGACGGCGTACCGCACCTTGAGGCCGCTTACCCAGCCCGCCAGTTCGGCCGACAGGCCGGGTGCCTTCGCGATCAGTTCGGTGGTCATCGCCCGCAGCGCGGCCCCGGCGGGGGTGAACGTCGTCATGATCGCCGACTGCGCCAGCGTGTTCTCGCCCAGTTTCTCCGCGATGGGCAGGCGTTCGGCCGGATAGCTCGCCGGGCCGTCGACGATCAGCGACGGCGCCCAGCCGTCGATTTCGGCGGCGAGCTTCCAGCTCAGATTGGCCGCGTCCTGGAATCCCACGTTCAGGCCCTGCCCGCCCGCGGGCAGATGCACGTGTGCGGCGTCACCCACCAGGAACACCCGGCCGGCGCGGAAGCGGTCGGCGTACCGGGTCGAGTCCGTGCTCCGCGACAGCCAGGACGACGAGCGCAGCCCGAAATCGGTTCCGGCGATGCGGATGAGCGTCGCCCGGAGTTCTTCTGTCCCGAGTGGACGGTCTCGTCGTGCGCGCACCTCCTGCCCGGTGAGCCCGGCGTCGCCCGGTTCCATGCCGAAGAGGCGATGTCCGGACGGCGTGCGGATGATGCTGACCGAGCCGGTTTCGTGGCTCCACAGATGGAAATCGTGCTCCGGGGGTGCCGCCAGTTCGACGTCGCCGACGAATCCCGCCGACGTCGGCTCGGTGCCGGGAAAGCCGATGCCTGCCACTTTCCGGACGGTGCTGTGCGCCCCGTCCGCGCCGACGAGGTATCGCGTTTCGACGGTTTCCCCGCCGACGGTCACCAGCACGCGCTCGGCGTCCTGGGTGAACGAGGTGACCTCGCGGCCGTATTCCACCGGAACGCCTTGCGCGGCGAGGTGCCGGGCGAGCACGCGTTCGGTGTCGGCCTGGGGAATGAACAGCACGAAGGGGTAAGCGGTTTCGAAAGCCCCGAGTTCAAGGAGATTCGGCAGCGTGGCGAAATGCGTCCGCGGCACCTGCCTGCCCAGTGGCAGCACGAGATCCACGAGCCGTTTCCCGCCATCGGACCGCACCGAGGCGAACGTCTCCAGCGTGCGCGGCTGCATGGTGATGGCCTTCGAGTACTCGCTCGGCCCGGCGTCGCGCTCGAACACGCGCACCGGGATCCCGGCGGAGTGCAGGAGTGCCGCGGTGAGCAGGCCGACCGGCCCGCCGCCCACCACGACGACGTCGGCGTTCACGAGTTCTCCTTGCGCGGGCGGAGAAGCCACGTGCCGAGTGCGAGGCCGGTGGTGGAACCGACGTGGATGAGCAGTGCCTTGCGGTTCGGCGCCCAGACGCCGGTGACCGGGCCGCCGGACCACATCGCGGTGGTGAAGCCCGCGGTGGACAACGCCAGGCAGCGCCACAGCGCTCGCCCTCGCCGGGAACCTGCCGCCGTCGCGACGACGACGGTCCCGAGGGCTCCGGCGGTGATCAGCGCTTCGCGCGCCATGTGGTACTGGACGTGGCCTTCGCCGTGCCGTGCTTCGGGTGCCCGGTAGGTCTCGTCGGTGACGTGGGTGACGGTCTGCCAGACCGACGGAAGTGCGGCCGTCAGGCCGGCGAAGATCGCGGCCTTCCCCCAGCGCTCCCGGCGCGCCTTCGGCTGCGAGGATCCGGAATGCATGAACGTTAAGATAATGAACGTTCATGGGTCACGTCAAGACGGCGGGACGTGCCGTCAAGGCCACCTTATGGGCGTCTGACGCCCGCAAGGTGGCCTTGACGGCATCGCGGTCGCGGTCAGGGCTGGGGGCGCCGGGTGGTTTTACTGGTGCCGTCGGGGTCTTCGAGGGAGATGAGCAGGGTGCGCAGATCGTCGTTGAGCCTGCGCCGCCGGGCGGGGGAGAGCGCCGCGAGCAACGCGCCCTCGGCCTCGGTCTTGGTGCCGAACACGTGAGCCGCCCGTTTCGCGCCGTCGGCGGTCAGCGTCACGACCACCGAGCGGCGATCGCCGGGATCGGGCTCCCTGGTCACCCAGCCCTTGCGCTCCAGGCGGTTCACCCGGTTCGTCACCGCGCCCGACGTCAGCTGCAGCTGGGTCATCAGCTGCCCCGCGGACAGCCGCTGGGCTGGCCGCGCCCTGCTGAGGCAGGCGAGCAGCTCCAGCTCCCACAGCTCGATGTCGTGGGGTGACAGCTCGCGCTTGATCTCGATCTCCAGCCGGTGGGCCACCCGGCGCAGCCGGTAGGCCAGTGCCTTGGACTCCAGTGTGGACGGAGCGTGGAAACCGGTCAGCGCGGCGACCATCTCGTCGACGTAGTCGTGGCCGGGGGCGGGGGAAGTCACGTCCGGATGCTAGCAGCGCGGTGGTGCCGGGACCGGATTCCGAGGCTTTCGCCGGGCGAGGCGGAGGTGCGGGTGGCTACTGTCCTTTGTGGATCATCCGTCAGGACAGCAGGTGTGTCAGGAGCGCCCTGGCGGCCGGGTTGGTGAGTTCCGGCCCCCGGCCGGTCAGGTGGATGGCCCTGTCGAGAACCGGATCGAAGCGGGCGAACGGCAGGCCGGACCTTTCGGCGACCGGTTCGGGCACGATGGTGCTGCCGAGGCCCGCCGCCACGAGGTCGACCAGCAGCGGCATATGGGTGGCCTCGCAGACCCGGTTGTGCCGGACGCCCGCTTCGGTGAGCTTGCGGGCGATCATGGTCTGCAGCCCACTGCCGCTGAAATCGACGAACGGCTCGCCGTCCAGCTCGGTGAGCCGGACGCGGCGACGGCGCGCCAGCCGGTGTCCCGGGTGACACAGCAGGACCAGGTTCTGGTTCCACCGCGCGAATCCGTGCAGTCCGTCCGGCAGCGGTCCGTCACCGGCCACATAGGACAGATCGAGTTCGCCGCTGGCGACCGCGGTGGCCAGTTCGGGGACGAGGCTTTCCCGGACGTGGATGCGGACGCCGGGATAGCGCGACCGGAACTCGCCGAGTTTGGCGGGCAGGTCCACGACGGTCAGCGTCTGGATGGTGCCGATCGACACCCGGCCCTGGGACAGCCCGGTGACGGCAGCGACCTCGCCCCGCGCCGCGACGACGTCGGCGATGATCCGGTGCGCGACCGGCAGCAGTGCCCTGCCCGCTTCGGTCAGTGTCACCCGGCGCGTGGTGCGTTCGAACAGCGGTGTGCCCAGTTCCGCTTCGAGCTTGCGGATCGACGCGCTCAGTGCCGACTGGACGACGTGGACCTCCTGCGCGGCGGCGGTGAAGCTTCCGTTCCGCACGACGGCGAGGAAGTGCTCGACCTGCCTCAGCTCCATCGAGCGATGCTATCGCTCGATGGGCGCGTCCTGGCGAACCACACAGCTCGCCGAAGGCCCGCCAGGCGCGGCGATCATAGCGGTAAGTCGTTTGGGCATTACTCACCCTCCGAAAGTCCCCGATCCCGGTCAGCGAGCACTCCGGCCGTCGCCGGCACCGCATGATACGGGCGTGGACGCCGTACTCACCGCTCTCGCCGCGGGCCGGCCGTTCGTCCCGATCACGGGACCGACCGGCATCGGCCGGACGACGGTGCTGGGTGAGCTCGGCGAGGAGCTGTCCCGGCGAGGGACACGGGTGTCGGCGATCCGCTTCACCCGCGACGGCGACGCGGTGCCGGTACGCCTGCCCGGCTCCGACGCGGGCTTCATGCCGCTCGGGCCCGTCGCGGGCGCACACCGGTCCCCGGAGATCGCGCGCCGGGCCGCCGCCGCGGCCGCCACCGTGTTGCTGCGCGGTGGTGGCGAGGCCGCGTTGCTGATCGACGACGCGCAATGGATCGACCGGGATTCCCGCGCCGTCCTCGGCGCGCTGGTGCGCAGGCTGGCCGGGTCCGCCGTGACCTGCGTGGGCGCGATCCGCACGCCGATGCCCGCCGAGCATCGGGACTGGCTGCGGGAGCTGCGCGGCGACGCACTCGCGTGCCCGGTCCGTCTCCGGCCGATGACGCCGGAGGAGATCGCCAGGAAACTCGCGGTGGCCACGCGGGCGAAGCCGGACGACGAGCTGGTCGCGAGGATCGGTGAGCTTTCCCGGGGGATCCCGGCGGCGGTCCGCGACGCGATCGAGATGCTGCGGCGTAGCGGTGCCGTTCGCCTGATCGGCGACACGGCCTACCTCGCACCGGCTTCCCGGCCGGTGGAATGCCCGCCGGACAACGAATTCCTCCGGCTGCTGCGCGGTCTGCACCCGAAGGCCGTGGCCACCGCGACCGCGGTGTCCGTGCTCGCGCCGCTCGGCGAGGCCGTCCCGCGACTGGTCGCCGAGGTTCTCGAGACGGACGAGGCCGAGGTCGTGGCACTGCTGGACGACCTGCGGCGCGAGGGCGTCCTGCACCGAGGCCGGAACGGACGTTCGTGGCGGATTCCGGTGCCGGTCCTCGCCACCGCGCTCACCGCCGCCATGGGCCCTTTCGAACGCCGCCGCCTCTCGGCCAAGGCCGTCACCGCGGTGTGGACGGGGGCGGCGCGGTGCGATGATCCGGACTACCTCGCCGACCTGGTCGCGGACGCCGGACGGCTGATCGACCCCGGCCTCGCCTTCGACGCGCTGCTGGAGCGGTCGGCCGAGGTCGGCGACCGCCTGCCGTCGCGGGCGTCGCGCTGGCTCGGCGCGGCGATCGAACTCGCGGAGAACCCGGCGCAACGGGTGACGGCCCTGCTCGCGCACACCGAGATCTGCCATTCCCGCGGCCGGCACGAGCGCAGCCTCCGTGGCGCGCAGCTCCTGCTGACCAATTTCGCCGATCAGCTCGCGCCGGACGTGGCACAGGCGGTCCAGGTGATGGCGGTGCGCGCGCTGAAGAGCGTCGGGGACGACGAAACGCTGCGCAAGATCGCCGAATCCTGGCGCGGCTGGCAGGACGATCCCTCCCAGCGCCCGGTGACCAGGGCGCTGGCGCTGGGCATGCTGGACCGCTGGGGCGAAGTGCGCGACGTGCTCGCGGAAGCCGGGGAACGCTGGCGCGGCGGAAGCGCCACGACCGTTCTCCACGGGTCGCTGCTCGAGGCGTTCGCGGCGCTGTGGACCGGCCACAGTGACCTGTTCGAGAAACTGTCCGAACGCGACCTCCCCGCTCCCGAAGGCGTTGCGCCGCGCGCCGTGCGCCGCCACCGGGCCGAGCGGGTGACGGCACAGGCGTCGGCCCTGCTGGTCATCGGTGACTCCGCCGGCGCCGAGAAGCTGCTCGCCGGCGAGGATCTCGAAAACCTGCCGCTGGGCGATCGCGCCGCGCTCGCCGCGATGCGTGGCGAGGTCGAGCGGGCCGTCGACCTGGCCCGCCGGGATCGGACGCGCAGCGCCGGCCGCGGCTACCACATCGGGTACTCCGCGACGCAGCTGACGATCATCACCGTGCTGGTGGCACAGGGAAAGCTGACCGCGGCGCGGGAAACGCTGACGGCCGCGCGGGAGTCGGGTCCGCGGCTGGGACATCTGCTCGACATCGCCGAGGCGCGGATCCAGTGGGCGCTCGGCGAGAGCGAGGGCGCCATGGCCAAGCTCCACGAGTGCGAGCGGACCGCCGCCGGGCGGGGGCTTGCCGTCGGCCTCGATCTCTGCTGGTCCGAACTGGCCGACCTCGCGCTCCAGGCCGGCGACCCGGACGAGGCCAAGCGGTGCCTTGCCGCGATCGAAGAACTCGCCGGGACCATGCCGACGTCCCGCGTGCTGACGCACGCCGCGCTCATTCGCTCCCTTGTGGACGGTGACGGCGCGAACGCGGAGGAATGTCTCGCCATGGTGCGCCGTCGCGACCAGCCGTTCGAAACGGCCACGGTGTACGAAAAGCTGGTCCGGCACGGTGCCGGTGATCCGGCGCTGCTGAGCTCGGCCTACGAGATCTTCGGCGGGTTCGGCGCCCTGCTGCACCGGTCGTGGTCGCGCAACCTCATGCGGGAGCACGGGATCGTCGTGCCGGGGCGCACGCGCACGGCGGCCGAGAGCGAGCACCTGCTGGCCGTCCTCGTCGCCGACGGGCTGACCAACAGGCAACTTTCGATGGCGCTGCGCGTCAGTGAGAAGAGCGTGGAGAACCGGCTCAGCCGCTTGTTCGCGCGTACCGGGTACCGGTCCCGGATCGAGTTGTCGGCGGCGATGCGCGACGGCGGTTCCCCGCTGGTCGTGAGAGGTGGCGCCGGATAGAGACCGGATAGAGAAGTCGTGAAGTGAGCGTCGGGATGCTCGGTTCCCGGCACCGGCCGGTCCACGCCGGTGCGGAACCACTGGCCTTGGGGTACCGGGGAGGAACATCGGGATGGGACGGCAGCGCACGGGACTCGTGGGCAGGCGGGACGAGCTGGCCGCGCTCCGGTCGGCGGCAGACGGCCGGGCGCTGGCCGTGCTGCGCGGTGAGCCGGGCAGCGGGCGGAGTGCCGTGCTGGCGCAGGCGTCCATCGAGCTGATCCACCGCGGGATCTTCGTCCTCGAGATGTCCGGCGCGGCGCATCACCCGGCATGGGACCGCTACGGCGTCCGCGTCGTCCTCGACGCGATCCGCGAGCGCTTCGAGGACCTCGGTGGTCGTTCGCGGCTCGCCGACGCGATCGAGGCGCTGAGCCGCCTGTGCACCGAACAGGCCTACGAGTCCGCCTGGGAGAGGTCGCGGCTGGCCACCACGCTCGGCACGGTGTTCCGCAGGCTGGGCGCGGTCGCCGTGGTCGTCGACGACGCGGACCGCCTCGCCCAGCCCGCCATCGCCCTGGCCGCGGCCCGCCACGCGGGAAGCCTGGTGATCGCGGCGTGTGCCGACGACACCGAGCTCGGCGAGGCGGCCGACCTGGTGCTCGAACTGGGCGCACTGTCCGAAGAGGACTCCGACGCCGTGCTCCGGCAGGCGGCCGGACTGCCGGTCGACGACACCCTCCGCCAAGCCGTTCGCGACGGTCTCGGTGCGCTGTATGGCAATCCCGGCACCATCGTGTCCACAGTGGCCGATCTGCGGCTGCGCGATCGGCTGGCCACGGTGCACGGTCACGTGTGCCTGCGTGATCCGGAGGAGCCCGTCGCGTTGCCGCCGGGGCACCGGCTGCTCGTCGAGCTGGCGGACTGCGGCCCCCTCGGTCGCGAGCTGGTGCGCCTCGCCGGGGACACCGACTTCGGCGTCGACGAGATCCCGTTGCTGGCAGCTGCGACGGGACGTTCGACACTGGACTACGGGCGTGCGGCCGACCGGCTGGTCCGGGCCGGGGTGCTCGGCGCCGACGCCGAGGGGCGGCTGAGCGTCCGCTGCCCGGCGCTGCGCGCCGCCGTGCCGGGCCCGGCGAGCGAAACACTGCACCAGGCGATCGTCGGCCACCTGCTCGAATCCGACGGCGAGCGCCCGTTCGTCCTCGCCCGGCATCTCGCCGCGGCGGGCACGACGTTCCCGCGGCGGCCGGATCTGGCCGGGAACCTCCGCGACGGGACATCGGACACCGGACGGCGGTACGCGGCCTGGTGGCACGCCGAGGATGGTGAACACCGCTCCCGCGCGGCGGTCGAACTCATCCGCCACTTCGTCCGCACGGCGGACTACGCGGGGCTGGCGCGTTTCGTCGGCCAGGTGCCCGCGGGCGAACTGGACTCGGCGGACCTCGCGGCGGCGGCCGCGCTGGCGGCGCTCCATTCCGGACGCCCGATCCCCGCGTCCGTCCGGGCCGCGGTGACCGCCGACGGGGAGGTCCCCGCCGCGATCGGGTTCTGCGACCGGTGGTTCGCGGGCGCGCAGGCGGAGTTGACCATCGGCGACGTCGAGACCGCCTTCGCACCGTTGCGGCATTCGCCGGTCCTGCCGACGATCGAACGCCGGACCCGCGGTCTCGAACACGCCTTCGCCCTGCGCGATCTGGTCCCGGTGCTCGCTTCGGTGCTCGGCGCGGACTTCGGTACCCCGGCCGACGGCCCGCTCGCCGCGTACCACCGGGTGCTCACCGGGTACGCCGACGGCGACTGGACGGCGGCACTGAGCGCGGCGCGGGAACTCGAACTCGATCCGCATGCCGACGCGCTCGCCCGTCAGAGCGCCCGCCTGCACGCCGCGGAGATGTGCGCGTGGCGTGGCGAGGACCAGCGCGCGGCGGCCTGGCTGGAGTCCGTGCCCGCCGGAGAGTGTGCCTTCCCGGTGCTGCGTTCCTGGGTGGACGCGGGGGCCCGGCACAACGCGGGCGACAGCGCGGGGGCACTGCGGGCAGGCCTGCGCGCTCGCCGGGGCGGCCCCGGTACCGGACTGCTCCTGCGCAGGATGGCGACGATCGCGGTGGAGGCGGGCAAACCGTTGCAGGCCCGCCGGGTCCTCACCGAGGTCGAGCGGACGTACTCGCGCGATACCGGCCCCGAAGCGCTGGAAACCGTGTCCTACGTGCGAGGACTGGTCGACGGCGACGGCGCCAGGGCGCGGGCGGCCGAACGTTTCGCGCGCGGCGGCGGCAACCGGTTCGAGCTGGCGCTGGCCTGCCAGCTGGTCGGCAGCACGGCCGCCGAACCGGCGCCGTGGCTGACCGAGGCCTTCGAGATCGCGCAGTCGATCGGCGCGGCGAGGCTGACCGCGCGGGCCAAGCGATCGCTCCAGGGCAGCGGGGGCGTGGTGGCCGAACAGCGTGACCGCCGCGAGGACCTGTCGGAGACGGAACTGCGGATCATCGAGCTGATCCGCCTCGGCCGGACGAACCGCCAGATCGCGATCGCGGTGCGGATGAGTGAGAAAACCGTGGCGAAACACCTCACCAGGCTGTTCGCCAAGGCGGGTTGCCGGACGCGGCACGGGCTGGCCACGTCCGATCTCGGCGGGCGGCCGCAACCGCTCGGCGCGTGAAGCTCGGGACGATGGAGGAGTTGTGAGCAGTAACGTCATCGCGGTCACCCAGACGCCGGGGCAGGGGTACCGCACGATCGCCGAGGCGATCGACCACGCGCACGACGGCGCGGTGATCGTGGTGGGTCCCGGCCGCTACACCGAGAACCTCGTGCTGACCAAACCCGTCACCATCACCGCGGAGAACGGGCCGGGCACGGTCTGGATCGTCGCGGCCACCGGCGTCACCGTGTCGCTCCAGGCGGATTCGGCGGCGCTGTCCGGTGTCACCGTGGTCGCCGCCGACGCGGACAGCCCGGCGGTGCTCGTGATGAGCGGTCAGCTCAGCGTCACCGAGTGCACGGTCGAGGCGTCGAGCTGGGCGTCGATTTTCGTACGGGACCAGGGAACCCTGCTCATGCGGTCCAGCGAGGTACGCAACGCCGCCGGCGCCGGGGTCGTGGTCACCTCGCCCGAAGGCGGGGTCCTCGACGACTGCCGGCTGACCGATCTCGGCACCTCCGCGGTCGTGGTGGCCGAACAGGGCGGGCTGCACGTCCGGTCCTGCGTGGTGGGGCCGGCGGCGGCCAACGGGATCTGCCTCAACGGCCAGGGCAGGCTCACCGTGGAGGACACCACGGTGTCGGGGGCAGGCAAGCCCGCGATCGCGGTGGAGCAGCAGGCCGGGCTGACCGCGACCCGGCTGAACGTGCGCGACACCACCGCGATCGGCTTCTACCTCGCCACGTCGGAGCAGGTGGTGCTGGAGGACTGCGCGGTTGACGGCGCGGGTGCCGAAGGGATCTTCGTCGCCGAGGGCTGCGCCCCGGCACTGCGCGGCTGCCGGGTGCGCGGGACCCGGGGGCGCGGGCTGCACTTCATGGGCAGGGCGTCCGGCTCCGTCACCGGCTGCGAAGTGTCCGATGTGGACGGTATCGGGATCGGCGTGACGGAACGGAGCCTGCCCGAGTTCGCCCAGGTCTCCGTCGCCGGATGCACCGCGGCCGGGGTGCGGATCGACGACGGCTCCGATCCGTTCTTCCGCAGGCTGCACGTGCGGGGCTGCGACGGCGCGGCCATCGAGGTGGACGGCGGTGCGCGCGGCAGGCTGGAGAACATCGAGGTCGAAGGCGGCGGGGCGGGGCTGTCCGTGTCGGGCGCGGCGCGGCCCTCGGTCAGCGGGCTGAACACGCGCGACGTCGCCGACGCCGCTGTCCGGGTGGCGGACGCGGCGCTGTCGCTGTCCGACAGCCAGCTCTTCCGGTCGGGCAAGGAGGGGGTGCACGCGGGCTCGGGCGCGGACCTGTCGATGACGCGCTGCCGGGTCCAGGAAAGCAAAGGGGCGGGCTGCACGTTCGCCGAGGGCGCGTCCGGCAGCGTGCTCGATTCCGAGTTCTCCGGCGGCTCCGCCGACGGGATCCTGCTGGAGACCGGGGAAGCCGTCACGGTGAAGGGATGCACGGTCCGGGACAACCACGGCAGCGGTATCCGGCAGCTCCGGCCGAGCAAGGCGATCGAGGTGCTGGACCTGATCAGCGGCGGCAACCTCGCCAACGACGCGTACGGCACCGCGGCCTCCGCCGGTGCCACGCCGCGGGCCGCCCCCGCCGACGACACGCAAAAGCGGCCGGCACTCGGATCCGACCCGCTGGAAGAGCTTCAGGGGCTGGTCGGGCTGGCCGGGGTGAAGAGCGAAGTGACTTCGCTGGTCAACCTGAACAAGATGGCGAAGCGGCGGATGGACGCCGGGCTGTCCGCCCCGCCGATGGCGCGGCACCTCGTGTTCGCCGGGGCGCCCGGTACCGGCAAGACCACCATCGCCCGGCTCTACGGCCAGATCCTCGCGCAGCTCGGCGTGCTGCGCGTGGGGCATCTCGTGGAGGTGGCGCGGGCCGATCTGGTCGCCCAGATCATCGGCGGCACCGCGATCAAGACCACCGAGGCGTTCAACACCGCCCTCGGCGGGGTGTTCTTCATCGACGAGGCGTACGCGCTCAGCTCCGGTGGCGGCGGTACCGGCCCCGACTTCGGCCGCGAGGCGATCGACACGCTCGTGAAGCTGATGGAGGACCACCGCGACGACGTCGTCGTGATCGCTGCGGGCTACTCCAAGGAAATGACCGAGTTCCTCTCCGCCAACCCCGGGATGGAATCGCGCTTCAGCCGCACCATCGAGTTCGCCAACTACACCCCGGATGAGCTGGTGACGATCGTGCGCGCGCAGTGCGGCAAGCACGACTACCGGCTCACCGAGGGGGCGAGCGCGGCGCTGCTGAAGTACTTCGACGAGATCCCGAAGGACGGCACGTTCGGCAATGGGCGTACCGCGCGGCGGGTGTTCGAGCGGATGACCGACCGGCAGGCCTCCCGCCTGGCCGCCACGAACGCCGACGCCGCGGACCTCACCCTGCTGACCGAGGACGACCTGTTGTCGATGAGGTGAGCCGTGCCGACTGGAGAGACGATGCATCAGCAACACCCCGGCCTCTTGGTCGTCGAAGAGCACGAGGCGCACCAGCGCCACGTGCTCGTCCGGCGTCGTGACGAAGCGGGCCTGGATCGGCTGCGGATCGGCGCGGCACCGCTGTCCGAGGGTGAGTTGCTCGTACTGGCGACGCCCGGTGCGCTCCAGGTGCCGTCGCTGGCGTCCGCCCTGCCCGAGCTGTTGCGCGAGCACCTCGCCGGGATCGAGCTGCTCTGGCTCGGTGTCGGCGGTCTCGCGGCCGACACCGAGGCGGCCCAGCGCCTCGCCGAGGATCTCGGCGTCGAGATCGCCGCGCCCGACGGCGGGCTCGTGGCGATGCCGGGCGCGGCCCTGTACGCGGGACACGGTGCGGGCGGCACCGGCTGGCACCGGTTCAGTCCCGATCAGCTGGTGCGCTTCCACGGGGCCCGTTTTCCCTTGCCGGAGTGGGAATCCTGGCTGCCGGCCGGGCCGGTCCCGCTGGGCGCCGTCGTGGCCGCGCCGGTGCCGTGCGGCCTGCTGGTCCGCTCGGTGTCCGACGCCTCGACCGCCGTCGACACCGCCTTCGACGTCGCGGTGAACCAGCGGTTCCCCAAGATCGTCGTGATGACGCCGTCGGCGGCCGAGGTCGCCGAGCTGCTCGGCGGTTTTCCGCCGCAGCCGGTCATGGTCGTCCCCGCGACGCCGGAGGCCGCGGCGCACACCTGGCAGATCGAACTGGCCCTGCGCCTTTCCCGGGACGTCGTGTTCAGCGCCGGGCCGCAGCTCGACGGGACGACCGTCGTGCCGGGCGGCGCGTTCCGGCCCTTCCCGATCGTGCTGCGGCAGGCCGCCGACGGCGGGGACCAGGAGGTGCTCGCCGTCGCACCGCCCCCGCCCGGCTGGGAGCGGGAGGGGCAGCGGTCCTATCGGCTGGCCGGGAGCGACGGCGATCCGGTGCTCGCCGACGTCGTGCCGTCCGGGCTGGTGCTTCGCGCTGCGGACGGGGACGCCGATCCGGACGCTGCCGCCGCGCCGTTCGATCCCGCGCGCTGGACGCTGACGGTGGGGGCGGCAGGGCAGCCGGTCGGCCTGCCGGTGCTGGCCGCGGCGGAGCGTCTGCTCGAGGCCCTCCCGGACGGGGAACGCGCGGCGGTCCGGGTGCGGATCGCGGGTGCCCCCGATCGCGAGGCCGCGCACGCGCTCGACCATCGTGCGGCGAACCGGAAACCGACACCGCCGCCTGCGCCGTCGAGGCCAGGTCCTCCGTCGTCCCGTCCGCTCGTCCCGAGCCGTCCCGCGCCGCGACCGTCCACAGCGGACAGTGCGGTGCCGCGGCGTGCTTTCCGGTCCGAGCCCGCGGATTCCGTGCCCGCGCGGCCTGCCGGGAGTTGGGCGCCGAGTGGTGCTCAGCCGATGACGCCCGCGGTTCCGGCTGTTCCCGCCGGGCCGGTGCCTCCGCGTGTTCCGCCGGGGCCGGATGGCGCGGTGCCGCGGCGTGGTTCCGGGGCCGAACCGCCGGACTCCGGGTCCGGCCGCCCGGCCGGGGGGTGGGCACCGGCGGGTTCTCGGTCGGCGTTGCCCGCCGATCCGGCGGCCCCGGCCGCGCCGTCCGGACCGGGCGGCGTGGCGTCCCAGCGTGCTTTTGGCTCCGGACTGCCGGATTCCGTGCCTGCCCGGCCTGCCGAGGGGCGGGCGCCGGGAGGCGCTCGGCCGGTGCCGCCCACCGGGCCGGGCCCCGTTCCGCCGGTTGTTCCGTCCGAATTGGACGGTGTGGCGCCGCGGCGTGCTTCCCGGCCCGAGCCTGCGGATTCCGTGCCCGCGCGGCCTGTCGGGGGGTGGGCGCCGAGTGCTGCTCGGCCGATGACGCCCGCGGTTCCGGCCGTTCCCGCCGGACCGGGTCCCGGTCCCGTGCCGCCGGTCGCGCCGTCCGGACCGGGCAGCGTGAGCCCACCGCCCGCGGGGTCGCAGACGGCACCGCCTGTGGTGCCACCCGCCGCGGCCGCGCCACCCTCGATCATGACGACCTCGGGCGCGCCGGTGTCCACTGTGTCCAGTGGCATAACACCGTCCACTGTGTCCGGTCCGTCGAAAGGCTCGCCACCGCGCGAGGAACCGGCCGCCGAGACGGTCCGCATGGAAACGGTCGAGGTCGAGCCCGAGGCGGAAGTGGAGGCCGAGACGGCACCAGCTGCCGGGCCGTCACCACAGCCCGCCCCGCCCGCGGAGACGGAGCCACCCGCACCGTCGGCCGATGCCGAGCCCGCCCCACCGGCGTCTCCCGCGCTCCAGCCGGTCGCGGTGCCGGTGCGGGCCAGCACCACCGCCGAGCAGAACCGGTTCGTCACGGCGGCGGGGGAGGACTTCGGCATCGCGCTCGCGACGGTGAACGCGGCGCTGGCCACCTGGCCGTCGATGCGGGTGGACGAATCGCCCGCGGGCAAGGCGGACTACGTCGCGGTCTGTCTCTACCTCAGCCGGGGCGAGGGTGCCGCGAACCTGGTCAACGGCGCGCTGCGTACCGGCGAGGGCGCGGTGCTGGACGGTCAGATCCCGTGCCTGATGTCGGGCCTGCGGCGGCTCCCCACGCATCGGCGGGCGGTGTTGCGGCAGGGCAAGGTCGCCGAGTCGCTCGAACACCGCGGCACCCCCGGCACGGTGCTCACCGAACCGGGTTTTCTCGCCGCCAGCATGGATCTCGACGTGACCGTCCCCGGCGCCGACCTCGACGTGCTGATCTGGCCCGCGTCCGCGCGCCGGACGTCGGAGCTGATGCTGAGCCGCCCGGTCGGCGAGGCGGTGTTCACCGCGGGCGCCCGGTTCAAGACGCTGGCCGTCCGCTCCGTGTCGGATGAGGAGCGGGAGGAGCCCGAGGACGACCCGGACGCACTGAGCGCGCCGAAGATCGCGGTCCTGTTCCGCGAGCTGGCGCCGGGCGAGACGCTGGAGTCGACCGACCTCGACGACCGCGACCGCGCGGCGCTGGCGAAACTCGACAACGTGCTGGCTGGACGCCGCAGCGCCGCGCTCCGGCTCGTCGAGGATCCGGACACGATCGCCCGGCTCACCACGTCGATGGTGCTCTGGCGGGACGAGGCGGCGGGCGAAGGCAAACCTGTCGCGGTGGCCTCGTGAACAACACCGTGAAGTCCGCCGTGCTGCTCGCCGTCGGCGTGCTCGCCATGGGGGTTCCCGCGTACGCGGCACCGTCGCCGCCCCCGGCGCCGCCGTCCTCGTCGCTGCCGCCTGCTTCGTCTTCGGCGCCGCCCCCTTCGGGGAAGCAGGACAAGCAGGTGCAGTGCCTGCCGCCGCCGCGGACCGTCGATCCGTCCGTGCCATGGGCGCAAAAGCAGCTCGCGCCGGAACGGGTGTGGCCGTTGACCAACGGCGCGGGCGTCACGGTGGGTGTGGTCGACACCGGCGTCGACGGCGCGGTGCCGCAGTTGCGGGGCGGCACCGTGCTGAAGGGCGTCGACACGACCAAACCGGGAAGGGGGCCGGCCGACAGCGACTGCTACGGGCACGGCACCTTCGTGGCGGGCATCATCGCCGCGTCCCCGGCGAGCGGAACGGGGTACGCCGGGGTGGCGCCCGGGGTGCAGATCCTGCCGATCCGGTGTGCGAACACGGACGACCCGAAGAAGGACGGCGCGCTGACGCCGGAGGGGATGGCGCTCGGGATCAGGGCCGCGGTCGACGGCGGTGCGCGGGTGATCAACGTTTCGGCCAGTACGACCGAGCAGAACTCCCAGCTCGCCGACGCGGTCGAGTACGCCGCGAGCCATGACGTCGTGCTCGTCGCCTCCGCCGCCAACACCGCGAAACAGGGCGATCCGGTGACCTATCCGGCGTCCTACCCGTCGGTGATCGCGGTCGGCGCGGTGGACGAAGCGGGCCAGCACGCCGAGTTCTCCCAGACCGGGCCGTTCCTGTCGCTGGTGGCGCCCGGCGTGAACGTGCTCGGCCTCGGCCCCGGCGGGCCAGGACATTGGCAGGGGAACGGCACGAGCTATTCCGCCCCGTTCGTCGCCGGGACCGCCGCGCTCGTGCGCGCCTACCGCCCCACGCTGAGCGCCGCCCAGGTCAAGCACCGGCTGCTGGCCACCGCGACACATCCGGCCGCGAAGCTGCCGGATCCCGCGCTGGGCTGGGGAACGGTGAACCCGATGGCCGCGGTGACCGCCGTGCTCCCCGAGGAAGGCGCCGCCGGGATCGCCGCCGTCGTCCCGCCGGGCGCCCGGGGCGTCGGCGTCGTCCCGCACGACGAACTCGGCCCGGTCCTGGCCGTGGCGGGGGTGTTCGGCGCGCTGTGCCTCGTGCTGACGGTGCTGCTGCTGACCCGGGTGTACCGCTCCGGCCGCAAACGCCGCTGGCGCCCCGCCCGCGTCCTGGAAGTCTCCCCGCCGTCCCCGTCCCCGTCGCGCGGTCCGTGAATGCCACATTGAGGGACTCAGAGTCCCTCAATGTGGCATTCACGGACCTTGCGTCCTTGAGTTCCCGACCTCGGCGGCCGGAACCGAGGGACGCCCTTGTCGCAGCCAGCGCCGGACAATCCGCTATCCACAAAGGACTCAAGTGCCGTGGGGGCCTCCTTGAGGGACCCAGAGTCCCTCAAGGAGGCCCCCACGGACCGACCGGACAACGGAACCTCAGTCCGGCTGCTCCGGTTTGACGAAGCCCTCCACCAGCGGGGTCTGCACCAGCCGGACCGCGCGGCGGCGGTTGACGAACTGGGCGCGGCCCGGCGGCAGGGTGCGGGGTTTGAGGTTGCCGAGGAACGAACCCTCGGACCGGGGGCAGGACAACATCAGCGCGGGCGTGCCCAGTTCCCACATCCGCCGGATCGCCTGGCTCATCATCGACCGGCTCCCGCCCGAGGTGCTGCGGGCGACGATGATGTGCACGCCGATGTCCGCGGCCTGCGTCAGCAACGGCACCAGCGGGTCGAGCGGGCTGGCGCCCTCGGCCAGCTCGAAGTCGTCGATGATGATGTAGAGCCGCCCGCCGGTCCACCAGTCCCGCAGCGGCAGCCTGCTCGGCGGGATGTCCGGGCCCGGCAGCCGGTCCTTGATCACCGAGGCCGCGCCCGCGATGGACTTCGCCAGCGCGTCCGCGCCGACGGCGTATTCGAGCTGGTATTCGGCGGGGATCGAGTCGTGCAGTTCGCGGCGGAAGTCGCCGAACATGATCCTGGCCTCTTCGTTGCTGTGGTGCGCGACGACGGCGCGGGCGATGTGCCGCAACAGGTTCGTCTTCCCGCTCTCGGCGTCGCCGTAGATCAGCAGGTGCGGGCTGGTGTCGAAGTCGTGCCACAGCGGGGCCAGTTCGACGTCGTCGATCCCGAGCGGGACCCGCATCTCCGCCGCCGGGCCTGGCGACTTCGGGCCGGGCAGCTCCTGCACGGTGATCTGGTGCGGCAGCAGCCGGACCTGCGGTGCCACCGGCGCGCCGGGCAGGGCCAGCGCCTCGGCGAGTTCGACGGTCGCGTCGGCCAGGTCGTCGGTGGTCGGCGAACCGTCGATGCGCGGAAGCGCGGCCAGAAAGTGCAGCCGGTCCGGGGTGATGCCCCGGCCGGGGATCGACGGCACGGTCGCGGCGAACCGGCTGTTGATCTCCGAGTCGACCGGGTCGCCGAGCTTGAGCTCGAACCGGGAGCCGACCACGTCCCGCAGCCACGGCCGCATCTCCGACCACCGGTTGGTCGCGACCACCAGGTGGATGCCGAAACTCAGGCCCCTGGCGGCGATTTCGGTGAAGTTGTCCTCGATGTCGTCGAAGTCCTGGCGGATCGTGTACCAGCCGTCGACCACCAGGAACACGTCACCGTAGGGATCCAGGTCGGTGTACTTGCCGGCGCGCCGCGCCCGCCGGTAGGTGGCCATCGAGTCGATGTTGTGCTCGGCGAACAACGCCTCGCGACGCGCCATCAGGTTCGTCACCTCGAGCACCGTCCGCGTGACGCGGTCCCGGTCCAGCCGGTTGGCGACGCTGCCGACGTGCGGGAGCCTCGCCAGTGAGGTGAGCGTGCCGCCGAAGTCGAGGCAGTAGAACTGGACCTCGGCCGCGGTGTGGGTCAGCGCGAGGCCCGCGATCAGCGTGCGCAGCAGGGTGCTCTTCCCGCTCTGCGGACCACCGACGACCGCCACGTTTCCCTTGCTGCCGGACAGATCGGCGACCAGCAGCTCGCGTTTCTGCTGCGCGGGCAGGTCGATCAGGCCGACAGGGACGGTCAGCGCCGCGGTCTGCAGGTCGCCGACCGGGCGCGGGCCGAGCTCCGGGTGATCCACCAGCGGCGGTAGCAACTGGTCCAAAGTGGCCGATCGCTTGAGCGGTGGCAGCCACACCTGGTGGGCGCGCGGGCCGACGTCGCGCAGCCGGGTGAGGAGCACGTCGAGCACCGTCTCCGTGCCCTCCTGCTCGTCGGCGGGTTCCGGCTCGGGCTCCGGTTCCGGTGCCGTGGTCGGCTCGATGTAGCCCATCCCGAACGGGACGACGTGCTGTTCGACCGAATTGGTCGCGGTGGTCCGGCTCTTCGCCCGATACGGCGAGGACGAGTAGGCGCCCTTGAACCGGATGAGCGTCTGCGTGTCCGGGCGGAGATACCCGTTGCCAGGGCTGTTCGGCAGTTCGTAGGCGTCCGGGACGCCGATCACGCTGCGGCTTTCCATCGCGGAGAACGTGCGCAGGCCGATCCGGTACGACAGGTGCGTCTCGACCTTGTGGATGCGGCCCTCGTCGAGCCGCTGCGAGGCCAGCAGCAGGTGCACGCCGAGACTGCGGCCGAGGCGGCCGATCATGGCGAACGTGTCGATGAATTCCGGCTTGCTGGAAAGCATTTCGGAGAATTCGTCGACCACGATGAACAGCGCGGGCATCGGTTCCAGCGGGACGCCCTGGGCACGGGCCGCCTCGTAGTCCCGGCGGGACGCGTAGTTGCCCGCGGCGCGCAGGTACTCCTGGCGCCGGTTCAGTTCACCCTCCAGCGCGTCCTGCATGCGGTCGACCAGTTCGAGTTCCTCGGCGAGGTTGGTGATGACCGCCGAGGTGTGCGGCAGCTGGTCGAAACCGAGGAACGCCGCACCACCCTTGAAGTCGACGAGGACGAAGTTGAGATCTTCCGAGGAGTGGGTCGTGGCCAGTGCGAGGACCAGGGTGCGGAGCAGCTCGCTCTTCCCGGACCCGGTGGCGCCGATGCACAGCCCGTGCGGGCCCATCCCGTCCTCGGCGGCCTCCTTGATGTCCAGTTCCAGCGGCGTCCCGTTGGCGGCGATGCCGATCGGCACCCGCAGCCGCCGCTTGGCGGTCATCCGTTCCCTGCGATAGCGCGTCGGCTCGAAGTGCGCGACGTCGCCGACGCCGAGCAGTCCGGCGAGTTCGTAGTCGCCTGCCATCGGCTCCTCGTCCTCGGAAACCTCGCCGACGCGGTACTTCGCCATCGTGCGCGCCAATGCGGCGGCCCCCAGCTCGCTCAGCGAGTCCGGGGTGCAGAGCCGCTTGGTGTGCTGCCTGCCGAGCCGGTCGAAGGAAACCGTGCTCACCTGGTCGGGCTCGACGTCGAGGAACAGCACGCCCGGCCGCTGGTGCCACGGCAGGCAGCCGGAGACGTCGAGCACCACCGCGTTGCGGTAACCCTCTTCCGCGACACGGTGATCGGCGGGGACGGACACCCCGTCGAGGAGGAGCACGACGAACGGCTCCGACGCGGTGACCGGGGTGTCCGCCTCGAACCGGGGCCGCCCGGTGAAGGCCGGGCCGCCGAGCAGGAGTTCGGCTTCGGTGACGGTCTCGGCGACCAGCCGCCGCGCGCCCGCGGCGTCCCTGCTCTCCGGATCCTGGTTGTGGGGCAGCCATTTCAGCCAGTTCCAGCGCTCGACCCGGTCGGCGTCGGCGCACAGCGCGATGCGGACTTCGCCGGGGGCGTGCGCGGTGGCGAGCTGGCCGAGCATCGCGCGGACGAGACCCAGCACGGCGCTGTCGTCCCCGCTGAACTGGATCTGCCCGAACCCGCGCAGGTACACCGCGATCGGCGCGTTCGGCAGGCTGGAGTAGGCACGCAGGAAGCGGCGCAGCGCGTGCGCGGCCAGCGGTTCGAGGTCCTCGATCGGCTTGGTGTCCGGGGGGAGCAGCTTGAGCGCCGAACGCTGCGTGCCGACGCCGATCCGGATCTCGCCGAAGTCGTCCTGCGCGGCGCGGCGTTCCCACAGCCGGTAGCCCAGCGCCAGCGACCACAGCGCGCGCGGGTCGGGGTGGATCCAGCGCGCCGCGCGCTGCTGCGCGGTCAGCGCGTTGCGGACGCGCTCGCGCAGCTGGGTCAGGTAGCGGATGTAGTCGCGGCGGTGCCCGTGCAGCTTCTGCTTGTGCGTCACCGAGGAGCGGAGGAGCTGCACGATGAGCATCCCCACGACCGAGAGCAGCATCATGCCGCCGCCGATGTAGGACATCAGGCCCGAACCGGGCCGGACGAACATCATCACCATGGCCAGTGAACCCAGCCCCATCGGCGCGTACATCAGCACCGAGCTGATGCCGCCGCCGGTGTCCTCCGGTACCGCGGGTGGCGGCTGGATCTCGATCTCGTCGCTGGACACGGCCGGTTTCGGCCGCCGTGCCCGGCGTGCGAACAGCACCGTGCTCAAAGGACGCTCTCCCTCGTGAGTGGACTTCCCCTTTTCCGCGCCGACCGGGCTTCGAGCGCCGAGACGACGGCCGCGCGGCGGTAGGTTCCGGGCTGGTTCACGGTCTGAGATCCCTGGCAGGAAGGACCTGACACCAGATGGAAGAGCAGACACAGCATCGCACAACAACGTCGGCGAGGCTACGGTTCGTTCTCGGGAAGCAAGTCACCGAGGTGGCCCTGCCCACCGAGGCGACGCTGACCGATCTGCTGCCCGCGGTGCTGCCGCAGTTCGGCGGCGAATGGATCGAGCAGGGCGCCGACCACGAGGGCTGGGTGGTGCAGCGGGTCGGCGAGGAACCGCTGGACGAGGACCGCACGCTCGCCGAGCTCAACCTGCTCGACGGCGAAACGATCTACCTGCGGCCGCGTGCCGACCAGCTGGCGCCGATCGACTTCGACGACCTCGTCGCCGGTGTCGGCGAGCAGGTGCGGGACCACAGCGGCACGTGGGACCCGCGGCACACCCGCTGGATGTTCCGGATCGGCGCCGTGTGCGCGTTCCTGCTCGGGCTGGTGGTGCTGCCCGGTGTGGGCTCGCCGGGCGCACAGGCCGCGGTCGCGCTGACGCTCGCGGTGTTGCTGCTCCCCGCGAGCGCGCTGATCGCGCGCGGGGTCGCGGACACGTACGCGGCCACGATCGTCGCGGGCGCCGCGGCCTGCTACGGCGCGCTCGGCGGGGTGCTGCTCGTCCAGGTACTCGCCCCGCTTGCCCCGGTGTCGGTCGAGGCGACCGTCGCCCTTGCCGTGGCGTTGCTGTTGCTGAGCATCGGGGCGTTCCTCGTCGCCGACTCGGCGTTGTTGTTCGCCGGCGCCATCATGTTCGTCCTGGTGCTGGCGCTGACCGGGCTCATCGCCTCGCTGGCGGACGTGAGCCTCCCGCAGGTGGCGGGACTCGGTCTCACGGCGGGCCTGATCATCGGCGTGTTCCTGCCCGCCACGGCCTTCCGGCTGTCCGGGCTGACCCTGCCGATGCTGCCGTCGGACAAGGACGAGCTGAGCGAGGACATCGATCCGGTGCCCGCCAAGATGATCGTGGAGCGCGGCGCGGTGACCGTGGGCTATTCGACCGCCCTGCACGCCGGGCTCGGTGCCGCGTTCACCGTGCTGCTGCCCGTTCTCATCTGGGGTGCCAGCGGCTGGGAAATGGTGCTGTCACTGGTGATCGCGCTCCTGCTGTTCCTGCGGAGCCGGCATCCGGCCGGCGTGGTGCAGCGGTGGGCGATCATCGTGCCCGCCGCGGTCGCCGTGGTGGTGAACATCTGGCACTTCGCCGGTGAGCGGACCGACCTGGCGAGACTGCTCGCGGTCTGTGTGCCGGTGTTCGCGATCGGCGTGCTCATGCTGCTGGCCAGCAGGATGCTGCCGGGCAAGCGATTGCGGCCGTACTGGGGCCGCGCGGTGGAGATCTTCGAGTCGATCACCGCCGTCGCCGTCGTCCCGATTCTGTTGCAGGTACTGGGCGTCTACGCCTGGATGCGCGGATTGGCGGGCTGATGCAGTCCCGGCGAGATCAGGTACAGGCCTACTTCTACGTGGTGGGCAGGCTCGTGGCCGCCGTCGTGCACGGCAAGCCCGACGTGCTGCAGCCGCCGAACAAGCGGCTCAACACCGGTGTCTTCCTCGGGATCGTCGTCGGCGCGATCGTGATGGGGATTTTCGGCATTTACGGGGTTTTCGTGCCCGGCGGCAACACGTCGTGGCGCCAGCCGGGCGCGATCGTGATGAACGAGACGACCGGCGCGCGCTACATCTACCTCGAAGACCAGCTGCGTCCGGTGCTGAACTACTCCTCGGCACGGCTGGCGGCCGGGAAGTCCGGCAGCGGCCAGGTCGTCTCGGTTGCCCAGAAGTCCTTGTCCGGTACGCCGGTCGGGCAGCCGATCGGCATCGTCGGCGCGCCGGACGCGCTGCCCACGGCGCTCGATGACGGCCCGTGGACGGTGTGCGCGCAGCCGCCCGCCCCCGGTCCGCAGGGGCAGGGCCCCACGATCAGCCTCGTGCTCGGCCACCCGCTCCAACAGACGCTGAACGACAAGCAGGCGCTGCTGGCGCGTACCCCGGACGGCACGAACTTCCTGATCTGGCGCGGAAAACGGCATCGGATTCCGAGCCGGACCGAGGCCGAGGCGCTGGGGTACAACGAAATCGCGCCGGTGCAGGCCACCGCGGCGTGGGTGAACGCCGTGCCCGCGGGGCAGGACGTCTCGGCGGCCGTGCCCGCGGATGTCGGTTCGCCGGGCCCGTCGATCGACGGGCACGCCAGCGTGGTCGGGCAGATCTACCAGGTGCGGAACCCGGCGATCGGCACCACGCAGCTCTACCTCATCCGTTCGGACGGGGTAGCGGCGTTGAGCCGCACCAACGCGGCCCTGCTGATGGCCTCGCCGTCGATCAGGGCCGCGTACCAGGGCTCGGCCGTGGAACCGATTCCGGCCGGGCCGGGAGCGTTGTCCGGCGCGCCCGCTTCGACCAGCGGGCCCGACCTCGTCGGCGCCCTGCCGCCCGAACCCCCGCAGATCGTGTCCCCGCCACCGGATGCCATGGCCTGCGCGAACTTCTCGCCGCTCGGCACCGGCGAGCGGCAGGTCACCGCCGGCCTGCTGTCCACTTCGGTCAGTGCCACGAAGGGCATGCCGGTGGGTGCGCACGCGGCGGGGATGACGGCGGACCGCGTGGTGATTCCCGCGGGCAGTGGTGTGCTGGCCGCCGAGCAACCGGCGCCGGGAGCGCCGCCGGGCGCTGTCTATCTCATCACCGAAACGGGCACGAAGTATCCGCTGGCGAACGGTGACGTGGCGGGCGCGCTCGGCTACTCGGCGCAGTCCGCGGTGCGGATTCCCGCGGAGTTGTTGTCTCTGTTGCCGTCCGGACCGCTGCTCAGCATGGAGGGAGCGCTCCGTGTCCAGTCCTGACCGGCGGTTCATGGGGGGAGTTACGCCCCTTCGCCGCTCTCGGCCCATAAGCGCCTCGCTTCGCCCCGGCGAAATCTAACTTGAGACCTGTAGGCGTGTAGCCCGTACGGAACAGCAAGGAGACCTGATGTCGCACACGACAACAGTTGACAAGGGCAAGATCTTCGAGCAGGCAACCAAGCACGAGGAGTTCGCCCAGCAAATGGCGACGGAACTCGACAAGCTTCTGGCCCACATCCAGCAGACGACGTCGTCCAGCCCGAGCGAGGCGACGAAGGCCCTCCACTATACGGCCGAGAACTGGATCGGGAACGTCAAGAAGACCGTTCTCGAACACGTGAACACCATGGCGACGAACATCCGCAACGAGGCGAACAACCAGACCGGTACGGACGAGGCCCTGGTCAAGCAGATCAACAGCGTCCAGATCGAGACCAACACCTTCCTCGGCGGGAAGTAACCCGGTCCCTTCGGGATCACCTGATCTTTCAGTACAAGGAGATAGTTCATGATCAAGTACGACTACGCGGTGCTCGACGCCATGATCGACGCGATGAAGGCCCAGGCTCAGCGCATCATCGAAGAGACAGAGCAGCAGCGGAAACACGTCAACGAAATCATGGGGGATTGGCAGGGGAGCACCGCGGAGGCCTACAACAGCCTGTGCAACGACCTGGAGAGCGACCTCCGGGCGAACGCCGACATCCTGGAGCAGATGCGGGCCAAGATGCACAGCGGTGTGGACGAGATGCAGGTCGCGGACAAGAACGGCGCGAAGCACGTCTACCACTGACGCCGCCCTGCCGATGACGTTGTCCCGGAAGGGCACGGGCACCGGACGCTCTCCGTCCGGTGCCCTGTCCTCCTGTTCCGTCCCGCCAACCATTGTGGAGTGATGACATGAGCAGCACGAAACTCGAAACCGACACCGTCAAGGCGTCGGCCGCCGCCCTCGGGCGGATCATGGACGACATGTCCGCCTTCACCGCGTTGCGGGCGGACTGGCCCAAGCTGGGGAACTTCGACCTCGCCACGCAGCTCGAGACGATCGTCGACGACCGTCGACGCGGCGTTCTCGCGCACGCGGACCAGTTGAAGACCGCGCTCGACGACATGGACAAGGCGCTGACGAAGATCGCGACCGAGATCCAGTCCATCGACGACGGGGCCGCGGCGAAGATCAAGGCCGTCGTCGCCGACCTGCGCACCAGGGTGCACGACGACCTCGGCGCGCTGAAGCAGGTGTGAGGGGGTCATCGTGGCTCAGCAGACGAAGTTCGACAAAGACGCGCTGGACAAAATCGCCAACGAGATTCGGGACATCCTTACCGGCAATGGCTTGACCGTCTTCGAGGATCTCAAACCGCATTGGCCGAACGCGGGGAAGTTCGCCGTCGCGGTGTGGCTCGAGCAGATCATGGATGATCGGCGCAACGCCATCGTCGCGCACGCCAATCATATGAACAAGGCGTTCGAGCAAATGGCGAAGCATCTCCACACTGTCGCGAAGGATTTCGACAACGTGGATGGCGAGAACGCCAAGAAGATCAAGGCGATTCTCGACGAGGCCGAGAACTTCGCCAAGAAGGAGATGAAGGACTTCAACACCCAGGCCGAACGGGACCAGGGGAACCGTGTCGGCGACGGCGGCAAGGTCGGCGACGGCTACAGCGGCAACGTCAACAACCCGATCAAGGCAGGTGGTGACGGAAAAAAAGCGTGACGGATAACGGTGGAGACCACGGAAGCGGAGACCACAAGGACGACAAGCCGCCTGGTGACAAGCCTACTGGCGACAACAACGGCAACAGCGGAGACAAGAAGGGCAAGAACGGAGAGCCTGACTACAGCAAGGGAGGTGGGCACCAGAATCTGATCTAGGTGGTCGCCCGATCGACCACGCCGCTACCGACTCTTTCTGCTCAGTGTGTAATCCGTGAAGCTGCCGAAAACCGGTTTCGGGTCAAGTTATCGACAAGGATGGGGAAATGGCCGACAGCAACGGGCCGGATATCGGCCGGTACGCTCCGGATGCACCGGCGTTCAACGTGTCGCAGTACGACACGCTTCCGAAGCTCCTCAACTACACCGGCGGTCTGCTCGACCGGATCGACCACGACCGTGAGTGGTACATCATGGACGGTCTGGTCCAGGCGGCAACGAAGAAGCTGGGTGAGGTGAACGACGCGTTCGCGACGCAGCTCAACAAGGCGAACGAGATGCTCAAGGGGGAGGCGGGGGACGCCTTCTACAAATGGGGCCACGACCTGTGGACCAAGAGCGACGCACTCTACAACCAGCTGAACAACCAGCGGTACCACGATTCCATCGGGAACACCGGCCATGCCATCCGGGCGTTCTACGACAACTGGTGGCACGCGGTCGAAGCCCGGGACGACAAGATCAAGCAGGGTAGCCGGGATATTCGCAACGCCGCTTATGCGGCCGCTGAGCAGGCGGACACGGTAGACGATGTCGACGCGATCACCAAGACCGCGCAGAACGCGTTGGATCTTCTCAAGAAGAACAGCGACGACTCCCTCGTCAAGGAACTTCAAGGCTATCTCACGAGTCTGATCTCGCAGTATGTGAGCCGTGGCAAGGACATGGCGCCGCTGGACATCGCTGGAGGGTACGAGTTCGACGCGGCGGCCGCCCTCGCGAACAGGAAAGACAAGGACAACAGCGGGAACGACAAGGATAAGGATAAAGACAAGGATAAAGACAAGGATAAAGACAAGGATAAAGACAAGGATAAAGACAAAGATAAAGACAAGGACAAGGACGAAGACAAGGACAAAGACAAAGACACCGGCGGCTCGGGCGGCGGCTCAGGCGATGGCAAGGACAACAAGGACAAGAAGAATCTTTCTCCCGGGGAGACCTTCAAGGGCGCGAAGTCGGATATCCCCAACATCGGCGGGGAGACCTCTCCCGTCGGCGGAGGCGGCGGGGACACCGGCGGCTCGGGCAAGGACGGCGGCAAGGGCGGTGGTACTGCCCAGGGCATGCTGGACAAGGCGAAGGACGCCGCGGGCAAGGCGATCGACGGCGTGAAGAGCCCGAACGACAGCCCGGAGACGAAGGCCGCGCTGGACAAGGCGAAGAAGGCCGCGCAAGACGCGATCGGCGGTCTCGGCGGCGGCACCGGTGGGGACACCGGCGGCGGCTCTGGCAAGGGCGCTGGTGGCGGTGACGATCAGGCGCTGAAGGACAAGGCGAAGGACGCCGCGGGCAAGGCGATCGACGGCGTCAAGAACCCGAACGACAGCCAGGCCACCAAGGACGCGTTGGACAAGGCGAAGAAGGCCGCGCAGGACGCCATCGGCGGTATTGGCGGCGAAGGCGACAAGAGCGGCAAGGGCAACATCCCGACCTCGGGCGGTCCGGGCAGCAACACCGGCGGTCCGGGCGAGAACGGGAAGAACAAGGCGCTCGAAGACGCCAAGAAGGCCGCGAAGGACGCGATCGACGGGGTCAAGGACAAGTACAAGGACGACCCCAAGGCGCAGGAAGCCCTCGACAAGGCCGAGAAGGCCGTCGACAAGGCCATCGGCGACCTCGATCCCAAGAACGGCAAGGAACTCGGCGACGCCAAGGACAAGGCGCTCAAGTCGATCGACGACGTCAAGGATCACCAGAAGGATCCCGCCGTCAAGGACGCGCTGGACAAGGCCAAGAAGGCCGTCGGGGACGCCATCAACGACGTCAAGCCGGGCGAGGACGGCCTGAAGCACGCGCGCGAAGCGGCCGACAAGGCACTCGACGACGCGATGAAGGACGCCGACCCGAAGGCCAAGGCGGCGCTGGAAGACGCGAAGAAGGCTGTCGACAAGTCGTTCGACGACGCCCAGGCCAAACACGACGGACCGTTCGGCGATCTCAAGCACAAGTCGATGGACGCGATCGACAAGATCGAAGACCAGCACAAGGACAAGCCCGCGGTCCACGACGCGCTGGAGAAGGCGAAGGAGGCCGTCGGCAAGGCGGTCGACCCGGGGAACGTCAAGGGCTGGTCCACGAACGACGCGCAGCCGGCGGCGGACAAGGCCCTCGACGATCTGATCAAGAACACCACGGACCCGGATGCCAAGCGCGCGCTGGAAGACGCGAAGAAGGCGATCGACGACGTCCTGCCCGACCCGCTGAAGGCCGGCGAGCATGTCAACGACCTGAGGACGCCCGGCGATTCGCACGACAAGCAGCTGCTCGACGATTCGAAGAGCGCGGCGAACAAGGCGTTCGACGACGCGATGAAGGACGCGGACCCGGCGACCAGGAAGGCGCTGGAGGAAGCGAGGAACGCGGTCGGCAGGTCGATCGACGGCGTCCACACTTCCCCGCTCGACGGTGCCACTCACAACGTGCCGAAGCTCGACGCTCCGTCGAAGGATTTCCTGTCCGGCGGCGGCAGCGGCGGCACGGGCGGCGGTGGCGGTGGCAGCCACGGCCTCGGTGGTGGCGGCGGGAACTTCTCGACCAGTTCGGAAGGACCGGGCGGCGGCGGGCAGCGCGCCCAGTTCGACACCGATGTCGCCGGGCAGCGCGGCTACACCCAGCCGGGCAACACCGCGGCCAAGATGCCGAACACCATGAGCGCGGTCTCTGGCGGCTCGGGTGGTCAGGTCGTCAACCCGCAGCAACAGCAGGGGATGCCGATGGGCGGCATGCCCATGGGCGGCGGCATGGGCGGCATGGGCGGCGGTGGTCAGAACAACCAGCGCGAACCGCAGATCTGGCTGCAGGCCGACAAGAACGCCTGGACCGACGACCCGGAAGCCCAGGACGAGACCGTCCTGGGCAGGAAGAAGTAGGTCATGCCCGACGGCGCTCCCGGCAACCCGCCACCGAACCCGGACGACCCGGTACTGAAGCAGCTGAACTTCGACCAGATCGCGCAGCTGGTGAACGAGGTCAGTCCCGACGTCTTCTACCAGCGTGCCGAGGCCTTCGACCGGGCCGCGGCTCGGCTGCAGGACGCCGTCGAGCAGATCCGGCGTCAGCTGAACATCGTGCGGGAGGCGTGGACCGGTGGCGGCGCGGACGACTTCGACGCGCTCGCCAAGGAGGTGACCGGCCGGGTCAGCGGCGTCGTGCAGGTCATGCGCAGCCCCGGGTACGGCGTGGTGCTCCGCGCCGCGGGTGACACGCTCGCCGCCCACCAGCGGCGGATGCGGGACCTGCAGGGGCAGAAGACCGAGCAGGAGAGCAAGCCGCCTGCCCCTGGCGCTCCGCCGCCCGAGGAGACCGCGCGCGTGCACAACGACTCCGCCAGGCAGGTCCTGCTCGACCTGCGGACCGCCTACTGGGACGTCGGCAACCAGCTGCCCGTACTGTCCTATAAGGACACCCGGATCGGCACTGACGCGAACGGCAACGGGCGCGGCAACGGGAACGGGAATGGCAATGGGCAGGGAAACCACGACCGGCCGCTGGTCACCGACATCGGCCTGATCACGCCCGGCGGCGTCGGCGGCGGTCACCCCCACGACGGCCGCGGCAATCCGGTGCATGTGAAGTCGTCCCGGCCGGAGCGGCACGACAACGATTCCGTGGTGCGGCCCGACACGCCGTGGCGGACGGCGGGGCCGGAGCAGCAGCCGGTGGACACGAGGCCGTTGCGGGGGACGAATCCGGTCATCACCCAGCCCGTCCCGGGCCCGTGGCACACGTTCCCCGTCGGCGGCCCGGTAACAGGCAGGCCCGCCCCCCAAGGGCCGGACCGTGAGCGGGACGACGAGGGGCGCGAGTTCCTGCCCCCGGTACTGGGCAAACCGGAGCGGGGGCAGAAGCACTGCCCACCGGACAAGGAACACCGTCCGGACAAGAAGAAGCGCACGGACAGGTCCAAAGTGGAGACCACCGAGCACGTCACCCACCCGGTGGTCTCGAAGCCCGACTTCGTTTCGCCCGAGAGCGAGCCGGTCGGCACCGGCCCGGAGACCGACAAGCCGGGCAAGGTCGTGCCGACGTCGATCGATTCGCCGAAGGGCGCGCCGATCCCCGTCAAGACCGTGCCGGTCGAGGTGCCCAAGGTCGTCACCTCGACCGGGGATCCCGTGTCCGTCACCAATCCGCCCGCGCCGGTCGCCAGCCAGCCCGCGCCGGTCACCACTCAGCCCGCACCGGTCACCGCACAGCAGGCGCCGGTCGGCGTCCCGCTCGCGCCGGTCACCGGCCAGACGCCGCCGGTGCACACCAAGGCGGTCCAGGTGACCGGAATGGACGGTCAGGTCCCGCCGCCCACCACCCAGCACGCCTCCTTCGGGGTGGGCGGTGGTGGCGCCGCCGCCGGTTCCGCGTCCGGGACGTTCAAGCCGGAGGACCGCGGGATGTTCACCCCGGGCAGCGGGGAGACGGGTTCGTTCCAGGGGCTGGACCCGTCCGCCGTTCCGCCGCCGCACGCCCCGGCGCCGAAACCTGGCCATGGTCCTGCCGACCCGATGACGTCGCAGTCCGGCGGCATGCCGATGTCGCCGATGATGATGGGCGGTATGGCCGGGATGGGTGGCCAGGGTGGGCAGCAGAACAGCCGCATGGCGGCGATGCCCGCCGAACCGAGGCCCGACGCCTGGCCGTTGGGGGGCGGTTCGTCCGGCACGCTGGGCCGCCGCGAGCCGGAGCAGAACGAGCCGCGCGAGCTGGCCGACGGTGAGGCACAGGCCAAGCTCACTGAGAAGTTCGCCGAACTGGACCGGCTACTGGAACGAGGGAAATGAACATGATCGACTGGAACTCCACGGATCCCACCCAGGCCGTCGACGAAGCGTGGGCGAAGCTGGAAGAGGAGAAGCAGAAGCTCGCCGAACTCGGCAAGCATTGGGACGAGGAGACCACGACCGTACGCGCCAAGGACCAATCGCTCGAAATGAAGTTCGACGGGCGCGGTGAGCTGACCGACCTGACCTTCAACACCTCGAAGTACCGGTCGATGGCGCCTGCCGAACTGGCCAGTGTCATTGTCGAAACGCTGCGGAAGGGCCGTGCGGAGTCCCAGCAGAAGATTTCGGAGCTGATGGGGGGACCGGGCATTCCCGGGCTGGACCTGGACGGACTGGTCAGTGGGAAGGTCCGGCCGGACGAGATGATCAACTCGCTGATGGGCCCGATGCTCGAAACCCTGAACGGGTTCGGTATCGACATCGAACCGCCGAAGCCGGAGAACCAGCGGCGGGAGGCTCGCGAGAATGGCTGACGAGTTCTACCTCGACGAGGCGGCCTACGACGGGATCATGACCGACCTCCAGAACATCGGGCACAGAATCGGTACCAGCTACAAGGGCCTTGCCGATGTGCTCCTGGAATTCGACGGGGCGTGGGGCAGCGACGACATCGGGAAGGCGTTCGAGAAGAAGTATCTCGGGGAGGGGCCGAACGACGGCGCGCGTGCGGACGTCGTGGCGCTCGGAGGTGTCGAGGACAACCTGGACAAGTCTGGTGACGTCGGGAAGAAGAACGCGAGGAACTTCGCCTCGGTCGACCGGGATACCGCCAAGAAGATGGATCTTCAGTGATGTCCGAACAGTGATGTGATCAAGCCGATCCGGCCGCCTGGTGTCGGGCGGTCGGCAGTGTTCAGTTGAGTAGGCGCACCGGGAATCGCTGCGTAGCCATGGAAAGGAGGTAAAAGATAGTGGTTGTTTCCGGTGCTGGTGGGCGTTTGGGTGGCTATGGTAGTGGCCAGAACTCCGGTGGTGGTGGGTCCACCCAGTTGCCGCCGGAGTTGCAGAAGTTCTTCAAGGTCACCTGCGGCTTGACCTGGCCAGAGGGTAACGATCAGGGCTTGTGGGCGATGGCGGCCGCCTGGAAGAAGTTCGCCGACGACCTGGCGGAGCGAATCGCCGAGCTCAAAGGCCTGCTGTCCCGGATGCCTGATGCGATGCGCGGCAAGACAGCCGATTCGAACAGGGAGTGGCTCAAAGGCCAGATCCAATCTCTTGAGGAGACCGAGGAAAGGGCCCGCAAGTACTCGAGCGCCTGCCGGAACGCCGGTGCGGACATCGAGAAGGGCAAGGTGATGCTGATCATCATGGCCCTCATGTTCTTCGCCATGATCATGGCGCTTCTCTGGACCATTTTCACCGCCTTTCTCGCGCCCGCCGCCATCGCGGGAGCGAGGGCGACCCTGGGGCAAATCCTGCTGGCGATCCTGAAGAACGTCATAATTTCGGCAGCCAAGTACGCGGTGGGCAACGCCGCGTTCATGGAGTTTCTCGATGTCAGCATTCAGGGCATTCAGAAGCTGCAGGGTGAGCACAGTGATTTCGGTGGCCGCGACGATTGGGACACGGACTCGCTGAAGAACTCCGCTATCGCCGGTGCGATAGGTGGTGCCGGTTTCGGCGCCGTTCGTGGTGGGGCCAAGGGTCTCGCGAAGGGCCTTTTCGGGGGTGGTGGGAAGGGCGCAGCCGGGGGTGGGAAGGGCACGCTGGGCGAGAAGGGCGGTCCCGGCGGGAAGACGATCGAGGAGAAACCTCTGATCAGCGAGAAGGGTGGCTCCGGAGAGGGTGGTTCGGGCGGGAAGGGCTCGGCCAAGGAGGAGGGCGGGTCCGGCGGGAAGGGCTCGGCGAAAGAGGAGGGCGGGCCCGGTGGAAAGGGTTCGGCCAAGGAGGAGGGCGGTTCTGGCGGAAAGGGCTCGGCCAAGGAAGAGGGCGGGTCCGGCGAGAAGGGCTCGACCAACGAAAAGGGCGGGTCCGGCGAAAAGGGCGGGTCCAACGAGAAGGGGCCCGAGTCGTCACTTCTGTGGCAAGGCGGGTACGTCGGTGCTCAGCTCGGCATGGCCGTGGGGGTCAACTGGGTGATGAACCAGCTGAACGGCAGCCACGAGCCGCTCTGGGCCGGGATGCTCGGCGCCGCCGGGCCGTACCACACGACCAGGGGATGGTCGGCGAAGCTGGACGCCAGCGGCGAAAAGCTCCTCGACAAGCTCGGCACCGGGTTGGGCTCGCCGTTCAAGCGGCTCGGATTCGGTGATGCCGGTGATCGGCGTTCGGACGCAGGCGGATCGCTGGGCGACGTCGCCAAGGACAGCGGTTCGCCGGACAGCCACAACTCTTCCGGTAAGGGTTCTTCTGGCGAGGGTTCGTCGGGTGATCGCAATTCTTCCGGCAAGGGTATTTCCGAGAAGGATTCGCCGAGTGGCCGCAATTCTTCCGATGAGGGATCTTCGGTCAAGGACTCGTCGAACAACCGTAATTCTTCCGATGAGGGCTCTGCTGGCAAGGATTCCTCGGGTCGACGCGATTCCACCAGTGAGCATTCTTCCGACGGCGATTCGTCGCGTCGGTCCAGCATTTTCAGTGAGGACTCACCCAACAGTGAGTCGAGCCGCCGTACTTCCATCAGCGAGGGTTCGTCCGACAACGGCTCGGTGCACAAGCAGGACGTCAACACCGGGAAATCGCCGCTGGGTGCCATCTTCACCCAGGACAAGCAGCCGTCCGTCGTCACCAGTTCCGATGGGCACCGTGGCGGCTCCGAGGGGCAGCGCGGTAGTTCCGAGGGGCCCGCGGGCAGGTCGGCTGATCAGGTCAAGACGTCGGTCTCGCCGGAGTCGCCCGCGGCGTCCAAGGCGACCACCGACTTCATCAAGGGAACCTCGGACGGCAAGGTCGAGCACCCGGCGAACGTGCAGGTTTCGCCCCAGGGCGGCGAGCACCGGGTGGCGCCGCAGGGCGAGCCGAACACCCCGTCGCGCGATCCGCAGTCGAATCAGCGGTCGAACATCCAGGATCCGAATGGTCCGAACCCGGCTCAGCGGGAGCCGTCACAGGCGGGGCCGAACACCCAGTCCCGGTCCGGCGCGCCGCAGCCCGGCACGTCGAAGCTGAACACCAGCTCGGAGGGACCGCGCTCGGAGGCGCCGCCGCCCGCTGCCAAGCAGCCGGACACGGTCGGGCGTGGCCCGCAGACCAACACGCATTCCCAGCCCGAGACGCGGCAGACCGCTGCCGCCGGTGCCGGCCCCGGCGAGGCGCGGCCCAACTCCCCCACGCCGCCTGATCCTTCTCGGCAGCCGCGCGCGGATCGGCTGGACCCGCCCGCCGACGCGGATGTCCGGCGGCCGAAGGACGAGGTGGCCGGTCCGAAGCCGGTGGAGGAGTCGCGGCCGGAGGCTCGCAAACCGGTGAGTCCGGTGCGGGACGAATCCGGTCCGGCGCCGCGTACCGACAAGTCCGCGGCCGATGTTCGCCACGATGGCTCGGAGCCCGCTCGCGACGTCCGTACGCACGATCAGGGACCTCGGTCGGACAAGTCGCTGTCCGACAAGCCGTTGGCGGACAAGGCTCCGGCGGACAAGCCGTTGGCGGACAAGGCTCCGGCGGACAAGCCGTTGGCGGACAAGCCGGGCGACCTCGCCGCGTCGGACAAGCCGGGTGCCAAGGGAGAACCGCCGAGGACTCGGGACGGCGGTCCGGCTTCCGACGCGGGCAGCGCCAAGCACGATTCCGGCACCGCGCGTCCGTCCACGGAGAGCGGGGAAGCGGGCAAGAACGGGCAGCGGTCGCCTGGTGGGCCGGAGGCGCCCTCGCGGCCGGGGACGAGCAGCCCCGGCCCGCACACCCCGGGTTCACGCGCCGACGGTGCGGGGGAGGCGAAGCACCGCGGCCGGAACGAGGAGCACGGTCCGCACCACAAACAGGACCAGCCAGGCGGCCTGGTGCCGGTGATGGCCGATCCCGACCACGCACGGGTGCCGGACCGGCCGGGCTTCTCGAACGATCCGGGCGGCCTTGGCGGTGGCTCGCACTCGGGGACCATCGGCGGGGTGCCGTGGAAGCGCGAGGACAGCGGCTGGCACGTCACCGAGCGGGGCGGTTCGTTCAGTCACGGGACGGACGGCGCGGGCAAGCGGTTCACCGCCGACCTGCCCTCGGGCACGAAGATCAAGATCGATGGCAAGGGCGAGCCCAAGATCCTCGAGCTGCCCGACGGGAGGAGTTACGACCGCGGGCCGGACGGGAACTGGTCGCGCCTGCGTGAGCACCGGGACAACGAGCTGGTCGTCAGGAAGCTGTTCCTGCCCAAGCGGATCAAGCTTGCCGACGAGACACACGCCTGGCTGCTTCCGGGGACCGAGGAGGTCCGGGATGTGCAGGCCGAGCAAGGCGGAAAAGCGGTCCTGTACCGGAACTCGGATGGTTCCCGCATTTACACGCTCGACTCCGATGGGAAGTGGGTGCGTCCGGTGGACCCCGCTTCGCGGGTCTCCATCGACGCCTGGCTGGCGGCCGCGAACATGCGGCATGAAACGGCCGGGAAGATGCACGACCTCGCCGACCGGTACAACCATCCCGACCCACGTCAACGGCTGGACAACACGACCTGGAAGCAGGTGCGGGAAATGGTCCGGTCGGACAACCCGGACGAGGCCTTCGCGGGGACGTACGAGGCGATTCGCAAGAGCAGCAAAAAGTGGATGCGGTGGACCCAGGTGGAAGCGGCCAGGGTGCTCATCGAACACAACGTCAATATGCTGGCCGGTGAGGGTAAGACGTTGATGTTCGCGTTCGCCGCCATCAGGGAGGCGTTCAACCCGGACTGGGCCGGGGTCCATCTCGCCACCAGCAACAATTTTCTCGCGAAGCGGGAGCACAGAGGCCATCGGAAGCTCCTCGGCAATCTGGACATCAAGCAACACTGGATCAGTTCGGACAGGCTGCCGCCGGAGGCGAACAAGGGCGAGCCGACGATCTTCGTCGGTTCCCTGGACGAGGTCTCCCACCACCTCAACAAGACGGGCGGTCCCAGGGACGGCAGGCTGCCGGGGCAGGCGCACGATCAGTCGACGGTGCCCAGGCTGTTCATGGACGAGGGTGACAGCTTGTTCCTGTCGCCTCCCCAGTGGATCCTGAACATGCTGGGGGCCAAGGAAGCCACTCCTGAGGTCAAGGGGATGGTCGAGCAGGCCAAGAAGTTCCTCGACGACCACCTGTCCACCGCGGAACACTCCGATGACCGGCTCACCAAGCGGGACTTCGGCCACCGGGACGACAAGACTCCCGTGCGGTCCGCGCTCACGCCGGAAGGGCTGGCCAAGGCCAACAAGCTGGCCGGCAGGACACTGAGTGGCGAAGAGGTGCGCCGGATCAACCTGGCCGCGGCTGTGAAGCTGGGTGATATCAAGGAAAACGAACACTTCCTGGTCAGCTGGCGAAGGGGAAAGATCGTCATCATCAACCGGAGTTCCGGCGACATTTTGATCGATCCGAAAAAGGGTAACGAAAGTCGTTGGAACAACGGGCTCGCGCAGGCGGTCGAGGCGGAGTACGGCCTGCGGATCCGGGCCGACTCGACTAACGAGAACAGTAGGACGATCACACTCGAGCAGGTCCTCGCTCGCTATGGGAAGGTCACCCTCGCGTCCGGCACCATGCGGGGAATGGGGCCGCACCTCAAGGCCGTCGGCCTTTCCGATCATGTAGAGTTCATCCCGCCTTATTACGAGGACCGGCTGCGGGAGAACACGCACGTGTTCAGCAGTGCCGACCGGGAAAGTCAATTCAAGCTGATCAACGAGAGCATCCACAGAAATCTCGAAGACGGCCGAGACGTGCAGATCGTTGTGAACAACAACGCGCATGCCGCGAAGATCTCCGAGTTCATCATGAACAATCCCATCGGCGGTAAGACCGTCGAGCACCCGGTCGCCGACGCGCGTTGGCTGGACGATCAGAGAAAAAGGCGTTACGAGAATCTTGAGACAACCGGCGAGAAGCAGTTCGGGAAGAATTTCCGTGTTCTCGTCGGGAACGACATAACCGGGCGTGGCCTCAACCCTGGCGGGAAAGATCTGACCATGATCATGGTGGATCCGTCCGATGTGCACCCCAATGTCACCGAGCAAAGGGCTCGCCGGACGCTGCGCAACGGCGCGGAGCGCGGTCGCGTCGAGATCTACATGGTGCCGGAGAGCGAGGCGGTCAAGCACTCGGGCATTCCCGACGCGCAGGTCAGCATTATCAAGTACGCCGATTCGGGGAACGGACTGCGTGATCTGTTCGACAGGATCGAAAAGGCGACCGCCGCTCGCTTCGATCTGAGTAGGCTGGGTGACCCCTCACGCGTCCACGGCGACAACGAAGCCACCCCTGGCAACGACGACCACGACCGCAGCGGCGACACCCGCGGTCTGGACAACGACACCCTCGACCGGAAGGACGACGCTCCTCGGCGCGACCACGGTGATTCCGAGTCTGACCACGACACGCGAGGCCGCGATGAGCGGACCCCGTCGAACGACAACCAGCCCGGCGAGGACACCTCCCGTGACGAGCAGGCCCCCGGGCACCGGTCGGACGAGCCGCGGCGGCATGAGTCCGATGAGGACAGGACGAGCTGGCCGCGGGTGGCCGACCCGGAGCACCTGCGGCGGATCCAAAGCGGGATCGACGAGGTCCTGGAGTACGACGAACCCTGGAATTCGGCGTCGAGGCCGCCCGCCTCGATCGAGCAGGCCCGCGCGGCCTACGAGCACTGGCTGAACGCCGACGGGCACAAGGGCTACACCGGCGACCCCGCCTTCAACGCGGCCTATCACGCCGTGCGGAACGGCCTTCTGCCCCCGCACACCCCGGCACCGGCCGGCGAGGACGCGACCAAGTCGTCCCCGGCCCCCGCGCCACACGACAACACATCCGACAAAGCGAAGGCCGCCGACCCGGAGCACCTGGCGCGGATCCGCCGCGAGATCACCGAGATCATGGAGCTCGAACACCCCGGGCAGGTGGCGCCGAAGGGGGCCGCCCTGGACGAGCTGGCTCACGCGGCCCACGAGCACTGGCTGAACGCGGACGGGCCGAACCGCGTGAACACCGGCGACCCCGCCTTCGACGCGGCGTACCACGCCATGACGAACGGCCTGCTGACCCCGAACACCCCGGCACCGGCGTCCCACGAGACGGATTCGCGCGCCTGGGACGAGGACCGGAAGCGTGACTTCCTCGAGCACGGTGTCGAGTTCGCGCGCGCGGAAATGGAGAGGCTCAAGAAGACCCCTGTGCAACGCGCCGAAGTGCTGAAGGCGTTCGACGATTGGCAGGCGCTCGAACGTTCGTGGCCGCGCGACACGATGCATCTCGCCAACGAGGTCGCCCAGGTGGGCGTGCATCCCGAGGGCCGCATCGTAACGGCGCCCGGTGGCGCGATCGGGGTCGAGTCGGAGGTCGGCGAAGCTCAGGTGACCGGCCCCGTGCTCGTCAACGGCCGGCACGTGAAGCTCATCACCGACGAGCTCACGGGGGGCCAGCTGATTCCCGAGATGGTCAGCGAGCCGGTGGGCGTGCTGCGTGGGGAGCAGGGCCGGCCGGACGCTGCCAAGGTCTGGGGCGAGCTCGACCGCACCCTGCGTTCGCTGCGCGATGCCCGCCCCGACCAGACCATCGCGGGCCTGTTCGGGAACAAGGACGGGTTCACCGTCGGCAAGGGCGAACTCACCCGGGTGAAGCTGCAGGATCTGGGGCTGGAACAGCTCGCGACGCAGCTGACCGTCGGGGTGTCGCACTTCGGTCTGCGGAGCTTCCTGAAGGAAGTTGCCGCCGACGCGCGGGCGGAAGGGGTGCCGGCGGACGCGCTGGAGGCCCGATTCCTCAATCAGGCACTGTCGTTCGGTGAAAGGATCGCCGGCGAGTTCCGCGAGCATGTCGGCTCCGACGGTCCTGTCGGATCGCACGCCGTGTGGGACGAGGGGCTGGCGGCCGATACGACGGCGATGGCGGGGTACGCGGCACTGGTCTACACACAGGCCGCGGCCGCCGCACCGACCTGGGGAAAGTTCGACGGCGCCCTGAGGAAGAACTTCACGATGGCGCTGTCGCGCATGCCGATGTCCGTCGTGCGAGGCGGGTTGCCCCGACGCGTCCAGCACTACCTGAAGAACAACGCCGAGGAGCTCACCGCCGCCTTCGAACGCACGCTCCGGGACAGGAACCAGGACCTTGTCCGCGAAGACAAGCTCCCTGAGCACGCCCTCGACCAGAAGCTGCGCGGGGGGAGGAGCCCGTTCTCCACGCGTGACTACCTGCGTCAGGCCTGGCAGCCTCTGCGGCCGGGTGAGAGGCTCGTGCCGCAGTCGGACGCGGTCGGCACGATGAAGACCGAGCTCAAGGAGCTGGACGCGCACGGCGACCGGGCGCAGCTGCCCCTCGGCGCCTACGAACTGCGATACCCGCGCAACAAGCTCGGCGCCAAGGGATTCGCCTCGGCGTACAAGCACTTCCAGCAGTGGACGGAAAACAGCCGCCGGATCGACGACGAGGCGTGGAAGGCGGCGGCGGCGTCGCGGGCCAGCGAGAACGGTCCGGATCCGGTGCTGAGCGTGCCATCGGCGCTGCGGGACACAGATCCGGCCTGGCTCGCCGACGAGCCGCGGCCCGATCCCCTTTCCGTGACATTCAAGAACAACAAGAACAACAAGTTCGAAGTGGCCGATCCGGGCAAGCTCGCGAACTTCGCCGAGGAGGTCCTGGACCAGGCGGCGGCCGTCGTGAAGGCGGGTGGCGACGGCCTGGTCGTCCACGTCGAAGGCGGTGGCAATGGTGGCCTGCGCAGCAGGGGCGCGGAGGCGTCCGGGCGCGAGCGCGCCCAGGTTGTCGCGGACCTTCTCGATCGGCGGCTGGGGCGATCGGCGCCGGTGCGGGTGGTGCCGTCCTCGCGTGGTGAGGGACCGGGCCGTTCGCCGCGATGGGCGCCCACGAGCGCGGAGGACCGCCGCCAGGTGCGTGTCTGGGTCGAGCCGGTGGCTTTGGCTCGACCGGGCATAGCCGGGCGTGGCCACACGCTCAGCGACGAAGCGTTGGACGCGGCGGTACTGCGGCCGTATGTGTGGGCCGCCATGGAGCAACAGCCGGGCGTTGGCGGGCAGCTGCGCGAGGATCGGCTGCCGGACAATGGGCAGGTGCTGCGGGCGCTGCAGGATCTGGACCGTGCGGGCGGACGCCCTGGCGATCGGAAGGGGGTGGTGGACGCCCTCGCGCAGCGGTTCGCGCAGCAGACCAGGCAGGGGCCGCGCCGATACCGCGAGGCGCCGCCCGAGACCCTCAACGAGTTCGAGCGTGCGGAGATCGTCTCCGAACTGCGCAGGAATCATCAGCGGCCGTCCCGGGAACGGGCCGACGAGGTATACGCCGAATATCTGCGCTATCGGCCCGCGAATCGCCCGGTTCCCGCCCAGGCTCGTCCGTTCGCCGTCGACGTGGCCACGATCGGGCTGTCGAAGGGAAAGCGGCTACCGGAGCCGGTCGGACACGGACGGCCGACCGAATCTCCTGCCACGGAAGCGGAGTTCGCCGGGACGTCGCGTTCCGCCCCGGGTGACCGTCTCGATATCTCGCGGGCCGTGTCGACCCAGCGCGGCACGGATTCCCTGGCGACTTGGGCGGGGAAGCAGCGCGCACTCGGCAGCGCCGCGGATGGCGCGTTCGACGCGGTGCTGTCCGGTGGGCGGCATCCGCTGACCGACCAGCAGCGTGAGCAGCTGGTCGAAGCGGCGCGGCCCAGCCCGGTCCCGATGGTGTTCACCGCGGCGATCCGCGCTGGAGCGCTGGACCGGGCGACGGGCGTTGTCGGCGACGGTCTGCTCGTCACCCCCACCGGCCCGGGAGCGGCTCGCTCTTCCGGGGGCGCCGTGCGCGTGGTGGCCGAGGCGGGGACACCGCTGGTGGCGCGAGTCGGCGAGGGCGGTGTGCAGTACGTGTTGCCGCCGGGTACGAGGCTGACGCCGGGCGGTGACGGCTATCGGGTGGTGTCGGAGTCGACGCCCGATACCCACGGCGTGGGGAACCAGTCCGAACCGGTCTCGCGCGAGGCAGTGCCTGCTCCTCGGGACGAGGTGAACGGGGGTGAACGGCTTACCACCGCGCAACCCAACGCTCCGCCTGCCGGTGTCACCGAACCACGCGCGGACCTGCGAGCGTCCGGCGATGGTACGAACGAACATCCCCTGGCGGCCTTGGCGAACACTCCGCTCGGGCGTGGGGCGGCGATGTTCCGCCTGCTCGGCGATCGGCCATCGAAACGGCTGCGGCTGAGTGAGGACGACTCGCCGGTGACCACGCAGTGGCCCGAAGACGATGATATTCCCAACACCACGCAGTGGCCCGAGAGCGCTGACGAGGTTCCCGGCTCGCAGCGGCCGGAGGACGAGGACTGGGCAAGGTCGGAACAATACCGGCTGCTGGCGTCGCAAGGGGACCGGACAAACCTCCTCAGTGGGGTCGACCATCGTGGCAGGACCTACTTCTTCCAGCCCGACGACGTTGTCGTCCACGAACTCCACGACTCGAAAAGCAAGGTGATGGGGTTCGCCTTCATGGCGGACGCGGAAGACCTGAACGATGCCAAGGAATGGGCGAAGAGCACCGATAAGCACGACTACTACATTCAGGTGGCCAAGGAGCACAGCCACCCGGACCCCTATACCGGCTCTGTCGACCTGACCGACGTCCTTTTCAACCGGTTGTACAAGGCTTTCCGTCCATCTTGGAGTAAGAGTTACGAAAAGGGTGGCATAGGTACGCTTTTCTCCGTGACGCATGGCACGCCGACCGGGTACGAAACCGTGTTGCGGGGTGGCACCGAACTCAGTGTTGTTCCTGAGAGCTATATTCGGGTCCTCAGAGAGAACTCGAGGACGCGAAACATGATCGCTGCCTATCGCGACGGTGATGTGAGTCTGGTGTCCTGCCAAACCCCCGACTCCGGCGAACTCGACGGCGACGGACGAAACGCCGATGTGGCGACGCGGAGCATGCGGGCCGCCGCCGCGCTGATGGAGAGTCCGGAGTTCACCGGCCGAGTGCATGCCCCGACCCAGATGGTGGCGCTTCGTGCGATTCAGCACCCCCGTGAACCGGACACATTTTTGCCGGTGCACGCGGTGCTGGATGGTGGCAAGTATGTGACGTATACGAGGAAGAGTGCGGAAAGCGGGCTGCCGTCGAGCGCTCGTGGTCCCGATGAGCGCACCTCCGCGGGTGCTGAACTGTCGTCCGCGGGGCGCGACGGTCCCGTTCTTCTGCGACCGCTCCGTCAGCGGCCACGTCCGCCGGTCGTCGAGCGACGGAACGAAGACACGGACGCAACGGACGCGGGAGGTCTGCCGGAAGAAGCCGCGGGCCAGGGCGACCGCGGGACTTTTACGGAAGTTCGGGAAGACGACGCGATTCACGATGAAGTGGAATCGCCGCTACCCGGCGCTCAGTTGCCGGAGGACGAGTGGCTCGACGGTCCACAGTGGGGGAATCCGGAAGCCCGAACGGACCCGGACTTCATTGATGCCTTGACGACCGCGGGGGCACGCAGGTGGGTTTGGGGAGCGCTGGAGCGAAACGCCGACGTGGTGAACGGTCTGCGATGGATGGACCACCATGGCGGACTGAGCGGGCACTCCATTGTTCGAGACGCCCTGCGTGATTTCGACCGTGTCGGGCCCCGGGAGCAGGAACGCTCGAACAGCACGGTTACCGCGGAAGGCTTCCTGAGCGAGCTGCGTGACGATCCCGACTTCGTCAATGCCTTGAGGTGGCTGGATGGCAGGGGACTGCTGGGCGACCACCTGTCCATTCAGTACTTCCTGCTGGAACATCTCGACGATCTTCTGTCGGAGCAGGATCGCGCTCGTGCCTTGGATGACAATGTCTCGCCGGACTTCCTGCTGAACTCGCTGGATAGCCACAGCGATCTGCTGAACACCATGCGCCGGATCGACAGGAGCTGGGACGGCGCTGCATTTCGTAATAGCGTCATAGAAGCGATCGAGAATCCAAATGGTGGCCAACGCAATCCGTATGCCGATTTCGGTGGTATGCCTCGGCGGAGGACAGCCGAGCCTCGTGCCGAATCGGATGAGTCGCGCGAGCGGTTCGAGGCGGATCTGGCGAGGTGGGAACGGCAGGAGGAGGCGGAGTGGCAGGCGCGGAACCGGCAGGTCCAGCAGGATCGGGAGTCCGGGCGGCTGAACGACGCCGACTACCGGCAGAGGCTGGCTGAACTGGAGCGGTCCCGTGGCGAACTGCGCGACGCGCGGCGGGACGAGTGGACGAGGAACTGGTGGGTCCACGAGCAGGAGCGTGGCCTGGGACGGACCTGGCGTGCCTCGTCGCAGCAGGCCGCGTTGGAGAATCTGGGTGATCAGCCGGACGCGTCGCCGCCCCCGCCGGGCTATGACGCACCGGCGAGTGAGTGGAGGTCGCCCGATGCTCCGGCGCCGCGTTATCGGCCGTCGGCCACGCGCGCGCCGAGGTTGGTGCGGACCGAAGAGCACCTGAACCAGGATGCCGGGCCGAGTGCCGAAGTCCCGTCAGTTGATCCGGCTTGGTTCAAGGATTCGTACAAAAAGGGCGACCTCATCGATTTCGATGTCTTCGCCGACAAGGAAGCTCGGGAAGCATTTACCGAGAAATTCGTTCCGATACTGCCTGCCATCAACCGCGATGCTTACGAACGCGGCGATCCCGGGCATGACACGAACTGCGCGGATGCCACCTTCCAGCTCGCGCGTGCCTTGGACAACCCGGCGCTCGCGGCGAAGCATCCCGAACTGTTTCGGGCGCTGCCGAGTGATCCGGTGCACAAAAACGACCTCGCGAACTCGCTGGGTGGCGGGGAATGGCGTGACGTTCCTGGTGGGCGTGCCGAGTTCGCCGAGAAGGTCCGGGCTCTGGCGGCCGGCAAGTACGGCAAGGTGTTCGAGAAGTTCGATTCCGGGGCGGGGCATTTCCTCACTGGATGGCATGCGAAGCTGGGTGATGGCTGGGACGCTCCGGTGCTGCTGGACCCGGGGCGGGGAGACGTCGGGTCCCTTGCGCGGGCGCGTACCGCACTCGAGTTCTTGGACAAGGCCTTCCCGGATCTCACCGAACGGCCCGTGAACACCCTGGGGACCATCGACACCAGTCATGCTGAACTGCGTGAGTTCGGTGCCGCGGATGGGGTCGGTGAGAACCTTCCCGACAGCGACGCTGACATGGGATATGTGACCGCCAACGCGAAGAGGGTGATCGATGACTACCTGAAGCTGGTCGAGGATGTGACCGGCAAGAAGTCGGCGGTAGGCAATCTGTTGGCGAAATGGCTGAACAGGAAGCCTGCGGATATGGACGACCTCGAAAAGGGTGCGGCTCGGTTGCTCGTTCGCGCGCACGGTGGGGAGACCCATCCGGCGGACGCTGGGCAGGTGGCGCTGGCGAAGCACATTCTCAAGGGGATGGAGCAGGAGAAGGTCACTTGGAACGCGACTGGAAATTCCTCCGAAGACGCGTGGAAAACGCTCAAGAGCACGGTCTTGTTCGGTACGGAGTTCACTTTCAAGAACAAGAAGATCGAAGGCCTGAATGTCAGTCGTCAGGTAAAGAACAAGGAAGAGAACAAGGCTCAGCAAGGTATCGCGCAAGAGGCGGCGCGGTTGATCAACGGCTGGGCCGAGCGTGTGCAGCAAGATGCCCGCGAACTCCGGGATCAGGGCATCGAGCTCAAGGTGACGGATGTCGGTAGCCCCAATAGTTTTGTCACGAAGGAGTTCACGTACACGAAGGGCGGCGAGTCCTGGTGGTGGCGTCTGGGGGTTGACGACGGCTGCCTCGAGACGCAGACGAAGCCGTCCACCGCAGCCACTTTCGAGCATGGCTGGATCGCCGGCACGATTGTCGACAACCACATCTTCAAGTACGCCAATGAGGTGGGACTCAAGGTCGACAAGTCGATCTCCGGTGGTGACGGTCATATTTCCGTCGATTCGGAGACGGCGTTCGGTGGTAGTACGGAACTGTTCCTGGCTACGCTCAGGAGCCTCCAGGAAAATAACGACGAGTGGACGGGCAGGCTGAGGAGCCGGGAAGGTGAAAAAGACTCGACGAACTCCCCGTGGCTGAGCGACCTGGTCCTGCCGGACGATCAGGGCGGTGGCGGCGCGCTGAATCAGTTCACTGCGAGAATCGATGAATTGATCAAGGACGCACGCGACGGCAGCGTCGACACACCGGATGCGACCGGCAGGCTCAACGAGTTCAACGCGAAGTTGAAGAACCCCGCGATCGAGAACCTCGATGGCAAGGATCCCATCAGGGAGACCGTCAACAGCCGTCCCGCTCATTATCGGGCCGTGAATATCGAGCACATGATCGATCCTGACCCGAGCCTGCGCAGGCTGGAGTTGCGGGACATCGCAGCGCAGAGCAGTCGTGCGGAACTGCAGGATCACTTCCGGTACATCCTGAGCCGAATCCAGGAAGTCCGTGCCGAAGTTCGCGCCGAGCAGCAGCAGCGTATCCACGACGTCTTGGCGCGCAAGGGCGCACCGAGGGCGGCGAATGTCGCTCCTGTGGCCGGTGACCACCAAGTACGAGGCGAGCGTGCGGAGCAGGACGGTATGCCGTCGAACTCCGCGGCCATCGAGCCCTCGCGCTCGTCGGACGGTTCGGATGCGGTGCAGGCGGCGCGAGCGCATTTGGCGGCCCTGCATGGAGACCCTCGGAAGTGGCAGTTCGCCAGCGACATCGTGACGGATACCTTCACGGGGAAGCGCGGTGATGGTGGCCGGGTCACGGTGGGCCGGGAGCGTTTGGAGACCCTGGTTTCGGATGTCAAGAAGTTCTATGACATCACCACCGATTTGCGCGACCGTGAGCCCCCGCGTGGCGCGGTGAAGCTCTATCGGGCGGTGATGACGGGGCCGGAAACAGGGAACGGATCCGCGTTCGTCGAACGGCTTCCGTCGTCTGCTTCGCACTCCCTGGAATTCGTGCGTAGCTGGGCCGAGGGGCACAGCGGTGGCCTGCGGAACTACCGGATCATGGAGATCAGCGTTCCGCAGGGGCACCGGATGATGTCGTTGGCCTTCCCGCCAGGGCACGAGTTGCGGGCAGGTGATCCGCCGGAGGTCAATCGTGCTCAGCACGAGGTGGTGCTGGCGCCGACCGTATTGCACGAGACCGGCCGGCGAACCGAGGACGGCGCCGAGATCGTTTCGGTCGATGCGCGCGAGCTGTCGTTCGAGGACGCGGTCGAGCTGATCCGGGATCAGTCCTCGGAGATGAATCTTCGGGAGGCGTTCGAGCACTTCACGACGTTCTACGCGGATGGCCGGCTGCAGCGGGCGTATCCCGAGGATCTGCGTGACGCGGTGGTGACACCGTCCTGGTCGGAGGACGGGCGGGAGTACACGGCAACGGTCACGCGGCCGGGGTCGGCCGACACGCTCACCGTCACCGTCCGGCACCTCCAGCAGGCTGAAGACGGCCGGCCCGACGAACGAGTGCAGGTGCGGCTTCGTCCCAGCGACGACCCGGACTTCGAAACCATTCTCAACTATCGTGTCAACGACCTGAACGGAATCGGTCCGTACCTGCGTGGGCAGGAGCTGCAGCGGCACGATGCTTTCGTGCCGCCTCAGCCGACAGCGTGGTACGAGATGCCCGTACGCGACGAGCAGGCCGGTCACGATGCCGCGACTGCTGACCCGACCGACTTCGGCGGTGCGTATCGGCCCGAAAGCGAACAGGACGGTTCGGCACGGCAGGGGAATGACCGGCTGACGCATGATGACGGCGCTCCCCGGTCTGACCGGGTACATATCTCGCGGGGATCGAAAGCGCTGCGGAGCCTGAAGTCGTTCTTGCGTTCAGAGGACGAGTCGAACCCGGTGGTCGAAGGCCGTCGGCAGTCCGACGGCAAGCTGGTCAAGCTGGATCCACAGGAGATCCTCAGCTACCCGATCAGGAACAGGAGTGGCCAGGAAATCGGCGCCACCTACCTGACTTCGGAGCGGGATCGTGAGAAATCACAGCGTTTCTTCGCCAGCACGGATCGGCACGACAAGCTGCTCCGGACGCTGCCGGGAGAGCCCGCGGGGTGGGCGGCCAAGAACCAGCAGGTGGAACCGACCGGTGCGCTGGTCGATGCGCCGTGGCATGAGGACTACCGGGCGACCGTCGATTCCGCGGCGGTGAAGCCGGGTGAGGTGGCGACTGACGGTCCTGTTTTCGCCGAAGGCCACAGCGACGAGGGCGACTTGTTCCCGGTGGGGACGAAGTCCGACGGGATAGTCGACCTCGACGGCCCGAACTTCGGCAAAGCCGTGGGATTCGGCGAGATCTTCCAGCGGAACCTCCAGGCTCGGCCGGGTGCGTCGCTCGTGCTGGCCGTGTGCGACGTCGGCGAAAGTCCGGGCGGGCGCAAATTCGACCGGGTGTTGCGCGACCTGTTCGGTTTCCCGAACAAGATTCACATGCCGCGCGGATTGCTGGATTTCGATCTGCTGAAGAATCCCGAGGTCTACTTCGCATCGGTCCGCCGGAACAAAGGTATCGCGACGAGTGTGCCCGGCAGGTTCAGCCGGAGGCGGGTCAGCGGCCGGTACGGCGATGGAGAACTCGCGTCGGCGGCGTGGCGCTCGGCGGATGCCTACAACCGTCGGGTCGCGGCGGAGAAGAAGGCGGCCGGCGAGGGGCTGGCGCACGGCGATTCGGAGGGACCTGCTCGTTCTGCCGAGGAGTACCTGCGGCGGGTCCGGCCCCAGTCGAAGTTCTTCAAGGGCCTGAAATCGTTCTTGCGTCAAGACGGGAAGGGCTATCCCGATTCGGTTATCGTGGGTCAGTACGGCGATGGCGATACGGGTAAGCGAGCGGAACTCGGGGTAGGGGAGATCTGGTCCGCCCCGATCAAGAACAAGAGTGGCGAGATCATCGGCGTCACTTTCGATCTCCCGGGCCGGGAGAAGATCTTCGAGCATTACGCGAGTACTGATCGGCACGACAAGCTGATTCGCGTCCTGCCGGGTCAAGGGGCCTTCGATGCTATTGAACATTCAATTATCGAACCGGAGGATGCCGACAAGACCACCGCGATTTGGAGCAAGGACTACCGGACGAGTGAGGACTCGAACCCGACATCGCGAGAGTCCGCGGTTGGTGAGGATTCGACCGCGTCCGGCACCCCGGCCGTCGCAGCCGACGGGCCTATCTTCGCTGATGGGCACGCGCGTCTGCAGAGCCACGTGTACGACATGGACGGTCGCCTCGTTCTGCTGGATCGCCTGAACTTCGCGAAGGCCCTGTGGTTCGACAAGTACTACCAGCTCAACCGGCAAGCTCGGCCGGATGCTTCGACGGTGGCGTCGATGTGCTTCCTTGGCACCGAATTCTACGCACACGAGTTCGAAATAGTCCTCCAGGGGTATTTTGGTTTCCCGAACGAGGTTCATTCGCCTCGTGAGCAGCTGGGTTTGCGCCTTCCTAACACGGGTGGCACGTTCAAAGCTGTTGACAACAACGCGGGTATCGCGACCAGTGACCCCGGCGACCCGGGTCGCAACATCAAGGTCACTGGCCGGTACGAAAGCAGTGAGATCGAGCCCGCAAAAAAGCGTGCTAAACGACTCGGTCGCGTCCTCAAGGATAAGATCGACGAATATATGGCTGTCACCCACCCGCTCCGGGAAATAGTCTGGGAAGAACGCGATCTGCGAAGCGAGATCGTGAGGCTGCGGGCGAAGTCACCGGATGCCGGCTTGGCGCAGCGGCTGCAGAAGCTCGAGCAGCAGGTGGCTGAGCTGTCTGTCAGGAAGTGGAACGAACTCGCGCGTGTCCAGGCTGAGCTGAAACGCCGTGATCTGGAACATCTCAAGGCGCCCGAAAGGCAGCGGGCGGACATGGTCTCGCGGGGGCCGGGCGCTCGGTCCGAACCGTTCTCGGCGAAGCTGAAATCGTTCCTGCACTCACGTCCGCGGGCCACGGAGATCGTCGTCGACGACCACCGGCCTGGCGAAGTTGTCGAGCGTGGTGTGTCCGGCGGTGCTGGGACTGGGTTGGGTGTTGGTTTCGGCCGGGGCCCGGGTGGGCGTCCTATGGAGGTGGCGGAGTCGTGGCGGCTGCGGGCGGGTGAGGCGGGGCGCCGGTTTGCTGGGCGGGTGTCGGATAGCCGGTTTGTGTCGTGGTTGCGTGATGTTCGGGCGTCGCATGAGGTGGGCAAGCTCGACAAGCGGGTGGCGAAGCTGCGTGAGCAGGCCGAGGAGTTGCGGGAGGGCTTGACCGAGTCGGAGCGGGCCGAGCGGGACCGGCTTTATCGCGCGGCTGATGAGCAGGACAAGGTCGCCGGTGCGAAGCAGATTGAGGCTTCGAAGAAGCGGTTCGAACGTCGTGAGCTGGTGGACCGGTGGACAGAAGAGCTTTCGGAAGCCGACGGGGCTCATGGGGTTGAGCACCTGTCGGAACAGCAGCTGAACCAGCTGAAGAGCCTCGATGATCAGGTGCGGCAGCTGGACGAGGAGCAGCAGCGGCGGGCCGCCGAGGCGGCGGAGCTGCGTGCGGAGACGGACAGGCTGGAGAGCGCGGCTCAGGAGCGGGCTCTGGATCCGGAATCGTCGGCCACGGCTGACGAGCTGGAGCGGCAGGCCGATGAGCTTGAGCGGCAGGCGTGGGCGAAGCTGGACGAGATCGACGGCCGCCGTGCTTCCGCGCGGGCACCGCGGGAGGAGTTCTCCGACCAGGCTGCCCTGGACCACGGCGGTTCGGACGGTCCCGCGCAGGCATTGGCGTCCGCCGCCGGGCCGGCTGCCGACATGTCCCGGGAGCAGCGCTTCGCCGAGGCACTGGAGACGTACCGGGCTGCGCGGTCCGAGGTCGCCGATGGGATCAATCCCGTCGAGTACCACCCAGGTGGGGTTCCCGGCGGTGTGAGCCGCCAGGAGAACTTCAGGTTCGGCGTCGAGTTCGAGTTCACCGTTCCCGAGGAGCATTACGACGCCGCGGCCCAGGAAATCGGGGCGGGTCTTCGAGACGCGGAACTGGCCGACTGGCGCGATGGGCAAGGTGTGCGTTCCGGTCTTGCCAAGCTGTCGTCCGATCGCTGGCACGTGGTGGACGAAGACGCCCATCTGAACGGAATGGAGGTGCCGACGGAGAAGCTGAGCGGCCACCCGGATTCCTGGCAGCGGTTCGCGGCCGGCGCCGACATCATCGAGTCGGTCGTGCGGAAGTACGGCGGCTCGGTGGAAGAGTGCGGTGGACACGTCAACTTCAGCTTCGAAGGCCGGCCCTTCGACGCCGGGGCCAACGTGGCACTTGCCGAGCTTTTCAAGGCACGCGAGCAGTCCGTCTACCACATGGCGAATGCCGCCATGGATGGTGGGCAGCGCGCGCTCGGTAAAGTGGGCCCGCTACCGGTCCCGCCACGTGGCGCCGCGGTGCTGACTCCGGAAGACGTTCGTACCAAACTCAGCTCCAGCCGCAACGAGATGCTCAACTACGAGCACATCAAGGGCGGCCCGGACGACCGCTGGGAACTCCGGGTGCCCGCCGCCAGCTTGCACAAGGGCGTTGTCCAGGCCAATGTGGAGTTCGCCGGCCTGATGGGGGCCGCCGCGCACGATCCGGCGAAACGTGATCGGATCAGGGAACTCTTCGCCGATCCGCGGTTGCTCGGCGACGAGACCCGGCCCCGCACCGAAGAGGAGCGGCTGGGCGACCTGCTGGATCTGCTGGAAGTCCTGCCGTTGAGCAAGGCGGCGGAGAAACAGATCGTGCAGCTGTTCGCGGCCACCCGGCCATGGGTGCGCAGCGGCGTCACCGACGATTTCCAGACCTTGGCCGTGCCCACCCAGGCCGGACTGCACTATCCGCATCGGTCCGAAGATGTGCCCGCGCTGGTCCGGCAGGCGCGCGATGTCACGCGGAACCCCGATGAGCAGGTCATCCGGTTCACGCCCAGCGAGGACGGCGAGCAGATCGCCCTGTGGGACGGGAAGAACCACACCCCGCGTGCCTTCGTCAACTACGTGCGCCTGCACCCCCGTTTCGACCAGGACCGCAAGATCGTGCTGGAGACCGGGCAGCCGGAATCACGGGCTGCCCAGGACGTGTCCCGGTTGTTCGGCAACGCCGAGATCCACCAGGCGTCCGAGCCCGCTCACCCCGAGCCGGCAACGGAACCCGAGTCGCCGCTCCCGCATCCTGTGTCTTCGGAGAGCCCTGCTCGCCCTGCGGTTCCGGCGGACTCGTCGGAGTCCGGCGTTTCGCGTGGGCTTCGCCTGTTCCCGTCCGGCTACACGACGTGGCGGCGGCGGGCGGCAGAGGTACCGAAGTCGTGGCTGGCGCGGATGGAGCCCGACAAGTGGCAGGAGGCCCTGTCGCACGCCGAGACCGCGGTGCGGAATGCGGCGCGGGCGGAGGCAGCCAAGTGGCGCGAACGCTGGTCGAAGGCGGAGGCCGCGGCTCGGCCGGAGACGATCCGGTGGCAGGAGTACTTGTCGCACGTCGAGACCGCGGCGCGGGATGCGGCGCGGGTGGAGGCTGCCAAGTGGCGTGAGCGGTGGTCGAGGATCCAGGCCGCGGATCGACTGGAGTCGGCCAGGTGGCAGGAGTACATGTCACACGTCGAAACCGCGGTGCGGGCCGCAACGCGGGTGGAGGCCGCCAAGTGGCGTGAGCGCTGGGTGCACACCGAGACGACGGCGCGGCGCGAGGCCGGCAGGGTGCAATCGCGGGTGTCGAACTCGGATTTCGCTTCGATACTGCGGGAAAAGGCGGCGGCTTGGCAGGGAGCCAAGTACGGCAAGGAGGCGTACCGGCTCCGGGAGAAGGCCTGGGAGTTGCGGCAGCCCGAGGAACGGGCTCTGGAGTTCGAGGAAGAGGCTCAGGAACTGCGGCAGGAAGCCGCGGACTTGCGTGCCGAGGCCGCGGAGATGCGGGAGCAGCCGGAGGACACGGATGGCCGGGACAACGACTCCGTGCGCTCCGAGGACGAGGACGCCGAGTCGGTCTACAGCGAGCCGATGCGCGCGGAGGATCTGGAGGCGCGGGCCGGGGGACTCGAGGAGCAGGCACGGGAGCTCGACGAGGACGCTGCGCAGGCGCGGGCGGAGTCACCGTATGTCGGGCAGGGTGCGGATGCGCGTGCGCAGGTGCTGGACAGGAAGGCCGATCGGGCCGAGAAGCGCGCGGACCGGGCCGGGCAGCGGGTTCAGGATGAACTGACACACCGGAAACTCCGCCGCCAGCGTCAGGAACCGGAGGCCTGGCGGCAGCAGGCTGAGGAGCTGGAGGAGCAGGGCGGCGAGCTGTGGCGCGAAGCCGCGGCTCTGCGTGCTGAGGCCGAGGAGGCACGGGACCGGTCGGCGGCCACCGAGGGACGCGAGGCGCGCACCGAGGACGAGAACGCCGAGTCGGCGCGTGTGGAAGATCTGGAGGCGAGGGCTCGAGGCCTCGAGGAGCAGGCGCGCGAGTTGTGGGCGCGGGCGGCGGACGTGCGGACCCGGGCGTCCGGGCCGGTGGCCTCGCAGCGGTCCAGGGCGGGCCAGGTTCGTGCTCGGCAGCCGAAGTTGCGGGGCAAGCTGGACGGTTCGGCGATCCGGGCCGAGATCCTGGCCAAGCTCGGCGAGGATTCGCCGTATCGGCCCTTCGTCGAGGTGGCGGCTTCGGACGAGAACCTGACCAAGGCGTGGGGCAAGGTCAGTGGTGGGTGGTTCCGGATCAGCCTCGGCGATCGGGCGCACAGCGGTGGTCCGGAGATCGCGATCCGGCTGGAAGGGCTGGGTGAAGGGGAAAACTCACGGCCCGAGTCCTTGGACCGGGACAGTGCGACCACGGTGGCGCACGAACGCGGATCCTCGATCGAGAACCAGCCGGTCATCACCGAGGCGGCCACGGTCTTCATTCCGACGCCGAAGGTCACGGTCCGGGCGTGGCTCTTCGGTTTCTTCAATTCGCGTCGGTCCGATCTGAGCGCGACTCAGTCCCGGATCAGCGAGACGCGAGTGGTCCAGCGGGGCGTCGAGCACGACACGATGGATCATTCGGCCGTTTTCCGGCTCGAGTTCACCCAGCCTCGCCAGTGGCCGTGGCAGGCGACCGCGCCGCCGTCGGTCAGCCGGGTACCGGGCGAGGTCACCCTGGCCTGGCCGAAGGCCAAGCCGGCCGCCTCGGACGAGCGTCCGGTCAACCCGCGGGACGTCGAGCACGTCGTCTTCTCCGACCCTGGGTCGATCTATGACGAGGTGTCGAGGGAACTCGGTGGTTTCGCTCCGAACGACGTGCGGCCGCGGGCGGCGTTCGAGCACTGGCTGGAGAGCAAGGCGGTCACGAAGGACCTGCTGGCGGGCAAGGTGGTCAGCGAGACGTTCGCCTTCGCGGGGAAGGACAGGCAGCAGATCTACATCGCGCTCCGCGGGCGCCGGGATGGTGAACCGCTGACGTCGCGGCCGGTGCGGGACGGCGAGGGCACGCTGCAGCGAATGGAACTGACGGGCGGGCAGGTCACCACCACCAGGACCACGGGCAGGCGCCGTGGTGCGGGCTTGTCACTGGCCATCGGTGACTACAGCGGTAAGGACGAAGGGTTCGCCGTCGGCCCGCAGGCGCGCATCCACCGCGGCACCCAGCTGGAGGACGGGGTCACCGACGCGGTCAGCAAGCAGGTGGAAGAGCTCTATTCGGGTCCGTTGCAGGAACACGAATCCGACCTGACGCTGGTGATCCGGGTCGGCGACGCGGAACACGCGAGCGAGGGCGCGGCGGCGGCCGGTAACCCGATGGAGGGTATGGGCCGCGACGACGAGCAGCCTGCGGCTTCCCCGGTCCCGGCGACGCGGTCCCTGCCGGATCGGCTGATCCGCTTGCAGGGCAAGGCCACGCTGTTCATGCGCGGCCGGTCGGACGATCCGAGCCCGCGCGTGCTGGAGGACGAGCACGGGTTCACCGAGTCCGCGCAGCACGAACTGCAGAACCTGGTGGACCGGCACGGCCTCATCGTCGACATGCAGTCGCCGCACCCGGACGCGGTGCGCTGGATCGCCGGTGGGGAGACCATGCCTCGCCCGGCCGGACTTCCCAACAAGCTCATCAACGACGTCGACGTGCTGCTGGGCGCTCCGGCGGACAAGATCGGCCTGGTCGGCCACTTCGCGGCCCGGATGCCGGAGATCGACGATCCCCGGCTGGCCGTCCTGCCCGGTGGGTTCGATGTCCTGCGAAGCCGGTTCGAGGAGCGCTTCGAGGAGTTCTGGCGGGGGTTGCCCGAGGATGGCGACTACCGCGTGACCGAGGACGGTGTGGTCGAAGAGCGGGCGTCGGACGGCGAATACCGGCCGCTCACCGATCACCCTGCCTTCGCCATCCGTTCCGCCGCGGACGACCGCCCGCTGCCCCAAGCCGACCACGACCGGATGCTGGCCATCGTGGGCGAGAGCGAGCTGGGCAGCCGGCCCGGTGCGCTGCGTTCCTGGGAGCCCGAGGCGCAGCGACCCGGGGAGCCGTCGCAGGTCGTCCGGTTCGCCCCCCGGCAGCGGCCGGTCCTGGCGGCCCCCCGGCTGCTGCCCGAGATCGGTCGGCACGCGGCGGACTTCGGCCGGGAAATGCGGGACCTGTTCCCGGAACCGGCACCGGACGACATCGCGGATCCGTCCACTTCGGACGTCCATACCGGACACCGCGGCACTCCGGCAGCGGACTATCCGTCGGGGGTCAACCCGCACACGGCGTTCGACCAGCTTGGCGCGCAGAAGAAGCTGTCGGACGAGACCATAGAGCACGCCGTCGGCATGCTGCTGCACCGGCTCAACGCCGAGGGCGTGATCGGCAGGCCGACGTGGTGGCGACGGCTGCTGCGCCGCCCGGACGCCGCACTCCTGCGCACACTCAAGCAGGAGATCACCGATTTCCTCAAGGACAACGACAACGCGGCGGCGGTGTTCAACGGCGGTGACGGCATCCGGATACCGCTCAGTTCCTGGCACTGGGGCCTGCCGGATCAGTTCCTGCGCGGCACGGAGGACCGGCAGCACGCGGACTACCTCGGCAGCACCAAGGCCGAGCGGATCAGTGGCCGGATCGTCCCCACCCGGACCACGACCTCGGGCGTCGACGACTCCCGGTTCCTCAACGCCGGTCTGGCGGGCGGCGGTTACGGCGACAAGGCGTCCGTGTGGCCGGGTGGGCAGATCGTCGGGAAATGGCGGTCCGGCGACGGTGACGTGATCAGCCACGAGGTCGGCTACGAGCTGCCGTTCGACAGCGAGCAGGACGTCCACCACCTCCGCTATCCGATCCGGCTGGAGTTCAGCGGCGACGGCCGGTGGGCGGACCAGAAGCCGCCGCACCAGTGGCGGGATTCCTCCGGTGCGATGGACAGCGGAATCCCCGGTGCGATCGAGGTCGCCGTGGCGGCGCTGCCCGGCCAGTCCTCGTCGACGACCGATCACACGTCCGTGGCCGGGAACGCGGCCGCTCGCGCCGCTGCCGAGGAGCCCGCTGCGGGCTGGCAGCCGAACGGTGCGCCCAAGCCCGGGATGCGGCCGACCGGGCCGCCGCCGCTGGATGCCGAGCTGGTGGCGTTCACCCCGACGCCGAAGGGGTTGAGCACCGCGGCGAAGATGATCGATGTCCCGCGCTCGGCGTGGTGGAAGGAATGGTTGAAGTTCCCGTTCGTCGGGAGCGCGGCCAAACCGGTCGACCAGCACGACCCCAGCCTTTTCGCGGGCACCCAGGAATTCGGCCTGAGCACTCCTGGCGCGCACGACGGTGCCCTGGACAGGATGGAGTTCTTCTTCGGCAGGGACCGCCAGATAGCGGGTCTCCGGACCGCGCTGGCCGAGGATTCCGTCGAGTTGAAACCGGCGGGGGACATCGACGAATCGAGGACGCGCAACGTCGGTGGTATCGCCGGGAACCGCGAGCTGATCACGCGGGTGGCCCGGTCCGCGCAGCTGGGCAACCCCCGCATCGTCGGAAAGGTCGAGAACCACAAGTTCGTCGAAGCACCGCATGGCACCGATGCCTTGACCAGCGGACCCACCAAGGGGTGGGGCCTGAGCGTGAAGCTCAACGCGCTGAACTTCCGCAGGTTCAATGGGGCCGACCTGGGCGGTCCCATGGGTTCGCTCGTCGGCAAGTTCATGCGGACGCACGAAAGCAAGAACACCGTCGCCGGCCGCGGCACCGACGTGAACGTCGATATCGAGGACGGTTACCTGGTCTCCTACAGCCGGACCGAGGATCTGACGACGGCAGCGTTCCGCAGCTGGACCGACCCGTTCGGGAACGCGCACGACGGCACGGTGCGCGAAGGAAAGCAGTGGATCCACCTCCCGGATTCCGCGGTGTTCCTGGTGAAGGCCAGCACCATCCACCAGGTGGAAGGGCTGCGGCCGGAGGACTTGACGGTGCTGGACCCGGCCGATGCCGCCCGGTATCGCCAGGAGCATCCGCCCGCACGCGACGGTGACCAGGACGCCGATGCCCCGGTCGAGGACCGGCCGGAGCCGGTGGCGACGGATCCTCCGGCGCTGCCCGATGGCGTGCGGGTGCGTCCTCCGGACAACGTCGGCCGGGGCGAGGGCTCGGTGGCGTTCGCCGACGCGGCGGTCTCGCGCGAAATGGGCAAGGAGGTCTTCCGCAGGCTTATCGAGTGGTCCAGGCGGGAAGGCGCGCGCGTTCAGGCGGAGAACGAGGGAAACCGGGTCACCCGGGTGGCCGACCGCGTCAACCAGGTGCTCTACGTCCCGTCCGAGGACAGCCACGAACCCTTGTCGCTCAAGTGGTTCGACCAGATCAACGACCGGATCTTCCTGGACGTGCTGGATCCGGATCTGGCCACGCCCGCGGCCGACATGTTGCTGCGCAAGGCATTGAACGGTGGCGTGCCCGTCCTGCGCGTCGCCCGCACACCGTTCGGCGAGACGGCGCAGCTGGTGGTGCTGCGTGCCGGCCTTGGCGAGGGCCAGTACCACGACACCATCCAGAACCACAGTTCCACCCGGAGCCTGCAGGCGACGGCGGGGGAGTCCGAGACGAAAACCAGCACCTGGACGCTGGAGGCGGGTGTCGGCTTCGCCAACTACGCCCTGCACGGTGCGGCCGACCTGACCCAGGCGCTGCTGAACAGCGAGTTCCACGCGTCGTACGAACGGGGCAAGGCACGCGAGATCACCGACACGACCACCGCGGGTACCGGCGTGCGGGAGAACATGCGTTTCCTGCACGACCTCGACGTGACCATGGAGGTGTACCCGTGGTCGACCGCAGGCCGGTACACCAAGGTGCTGGGGAAGGCATGGTCCTCGGTCGAACCGCACCAGTTCGACACGGCTTGGGAGGATCATTTCTCCCTTCCGCTGGGCGTCAAGTCCAGTGTGGACAAAGAGCTGGTCATCCGGGAAGGCGCCGAGCCGAAGCAGCCGATCGAGCGGATCTCCGGCCTGTGGCAGCACGGGAAGGACGGTGAACGCACCGGGTACGGTTTCCAGCGCGACGACAACGGCCGCACCATCGCCGACGTCCACATCCGGCCGTTCAACGCGCCCCAACGCGACGAGGCGCTGCGAAACCTGGTCAAGGGCCGGGCACCGGACGCGAACGGCACGGTGCCGGAAATCCCCAACCGGCCACTGCTGCCCGCGCGGACCGCGGCCAAGATCTTCACCACGACCGGGCTCAACCTGCGTCAGGTTCATCTGCACCGGGCGCTGTCCCAGCAGGGTGACGTGACCACCTTCCACGAAGGTCCCCTGAAGCAGCTGAAGATCGAGGGCAAGTTCACCAACGCCGAGCTGGTCGACAGGCTCGACGGCTCGTTGACCCGGACCGGTGTGGAGAAGGAGACGGTGGCGTCCGGGGTGGCGCGCCGGGCCGTGCTGGAGGCTGTGGAGGCCAGCGACATCCGGGGCGAGCCGATCAACGGGGCGGCCAGCCGCCCCGGCGCCTCGCTCATCGAGTACGTGCGGCCGATGCTGGACTACAGCGGCCAGCACCAGAACGTCGTGTCGACCGAACGCGAGCTGGGCAGGCCCGGCGGCAGTTCGTCCGAGGACCGTTACCTGGTCAGGGTCACCCCGCGGTGGTCGATCACCCCGACCTACCGGGCCAAGAAAGCCCAGTGGCTCGGCTGGAACAGGACGTTCCGCATCGGCAGGGACGAACCGATCATGCTCGAGGTGGATCGTCAGGGCCTGACGGAACTCGGCCTGCGCGAGCCGGAGCACGGGGGCGCGGACGAGACCTCCCGGGATCGGGCACCGGAGAACGATGACCCCGCCGCGGTGCGGGAAGGGGAGTCGTCGCCGAATTCGACGCCGGAGTCGAGTCCGGAGATCGAGCGAGGCGCGGTACCGTCGATCAAGCTGCCCACGACGCTGGAGATCCAGAAACCGCCGCTGTCCTCGGGGCCCAAGCCTGCCCCGTCGCCGAAGTCGTCGATGAATCTCAGCGACTTCAAGGGAAAGCCCGCAGAGCACTCTCCGGCACCCTCGGTGGGCCGGTCGGCCGCGTCCGACTCGGCGTCCCACAGCTCGCACAGTGACAAGGGCACCGACAGCCCGTCGCGGAGCGAGGCCGCCGAGGAGCTGTTCCGGCCGCAGGATCGGGCTTGGGAAGAGCAATGGGAGCAGCAGGTCGCCGCCGCCCGGGATTGGATCGACACCAGCAAGGCGAGTGACCGGCACAGGAAGTTCGCGGGCGCGATCGTCAGTGAGGAAATCCAGCTACCGCTGGAGCTGCGGCGACCGGCCCCGGGGCAGCAAGTGGAGCTGGACAGGCGGCTCGCCGGGATTCACGACGTGGTGTTGCAGCGCTTTGTCGCCGAGAACGAATCCGCGGCTCGCGAGCTGGCCCGTGAACTGGCGGAGCGATACCGCATCGGCCGCGAGTTGTTCGCGCGTCAGGACCAGGCGTGGGAGGAGCACTGGGCGCAGCAGGTCGACGCCGCGCGGAAGTGGATCGAGCGCGGTAAGGCGACCTTCTCGCACAAGCAGACCGCGGGCACGATCGTCAGTGTCGCGATCCAGCTTCCGCAGAGGCTCCAGCGGCCGACTTCGGGTCCGGAAGCTCGGTTGGACGAGCTGCTTGCCGGGATTCACGACGTGGTGTTGCACCGTCTGGTTGTCGAGAACGAAGCCGCGGCTCGTGAGCTGGCTCAAGAACTGGCCGAGCGGTACGGCATTCGCCGGACCCGGGGCGGACCTGCCGGCGGTCCGCTGGGCAAGACGGTGAAGCGCATCAGCGAACGTGTCGGTGAGAGCAGCCGGAGCCGGATAGAGCGCGTCCAGCAGAGGTTGGGTGGCACGCCTCGGCTGCCGGGTTACACCTCGACCTACACCAAGGCCGAGGTCGTCAAGCACGCTGCCGAGCTGGGCGTGAGCGAGCGGGAGTTCGAACGGTTCACCGAACTCGGTCTGGACACCAGCCCGAAGGAAATCCTCGCGCTGGCCGGGACCGCGGGTGTGCCCGCCGGTGTCCTCGTCCGGCTGTCCACCTTGCTCGATGGGTTGCCCACCGGCATTCTCGATCAGGCCAGGAATTCTGCCGAGATCATGGGCTTGCCCAACGAGAAACCGGTGATCCGGCTCGCCGATCGGGTGGCGGAAAGCCCGGAACGACTCGAAGTACTGGGCGGGTACCTTCGTGAACTGGTTCCGGACGTGGCGGCCGCGGATCGGCTGACCGGCGCGGAGCTGGAGCAGGGCCTGCGCGATCGGCTGCGCGAGCTGGGGCTGTACGGCGAGAACGACCTCAATCACCTGATCGCGCTGTCCGAGGTACTGGGCTGGGGCAGTGAGGGGCTCCAGTGGCTCGGCTCGTACCTCGGCAACCGCAACGTTCCGTTGGAGCTGCTGCACGATCTGCCCAGCGGGTTCGTGAAGGAGGGCCTTACCCGGCTGCGCGATGCCGAGCGTCTCGGTGTCAAGCTCGAACAGCAGCAGTCTGACGTCGGTAAGGCGGCGGTTCGGGACGAATTGGCTCGCTTGGCGGGCCTGCCCGATGGTGAGGTGCTCCAAGCCGTCGCGGACAAGCTGAACGTCACGAAGCTGCCTGATCTGGTCGCTCTGCACGACGACTTCGCCGCCATCCACGAGCAGCACGCGGCTGCGCGTCCTGATGAGCGGGCGCGGCGGATTGTCGACGAGCTGAAGGCTCGGCTGGACGGCCGGGACATCGACAGCGATGCTTTGGTGCGGCTGAGTACTCGGCTCGGTTTGCGGTTCGAGGACCTTGCCGCGCTGCACTCTTCGCGGCATTCCGCCCGGCTGGTCGGCCAGTTCACCCAGAACCTGACCGGGGAGCGGCTCGCCGAATCCGAGACCGGCGACTACGCTCGAATGTTCCGTGACTACCTCACGTCGCGCGATGAAAGCGAACAGCGCCGCGTGCTGGACAGCTTCGCGCAGTCCGTTCGGGAACTGCCGGACGATGGGCTCTTCGGCCGTCACGTCGAGCACAAGTTTTCTGCCGCGCTTCAGACGCTGCCGACGTATGGCGAGGCGGTCCCGCAGCCCCGTCCGCGTCCCGGCGCGAAGATGCTGGCTGAGCTTCCGCGTAATGACTATGCCGGGCATGAGGCCGATAAGCTGGCCGGTCGGCTGGGTATTTCCCGGTCGGATTTCGACGAGTACAACCGGCGGTCGTGGTTTGATCCGGATGCGCTGATCCGGCTGTCCGACAAGACCGGCACTCCCGTGCGCCAGCTGGTCGAGCTGAGCGCGAAGATCGGCCGGGTGCCCGCCGACCTGCCGCAGATAGCGCATCGGATCGGGCGCCATCCGCGCGAAGTCGCCGAGGTGGCCCGCAGGATCGGCTATTACGGCGTCGATCCGCGGGATCTGGTGGTCCTGCGCTCCGTGTTCGATCGGCTGGGCCTGCGGCCGGACAATGACTCGCTGGGCACCGCAGACCTGGCAGGCGCGGTCGACAAGCGCGCGACCGCGGTCACCAACGCACTCATGGAGCGGCTGCGCGCTCGGCTGGATCCTGGTCGGCGAGCGCTCGAGGTGCTCAGCGAGCGGTTGGGCGAGACCCAGCTGAGTGCGGAGCGGCTGTTGTGGACGCTCAGCCGTGTCGAGAAGGGACGATCGCCCAGCACCCCGCGGGAGGGCGACTTGTGGCTCGCCGACTGGTGGGCAGACGAGCTCGAAATGAACGAGCGGCGGACCTCCGGGTTCAAGCAGGACCTGATCGAGGTCCCGCAGGTCGACCCGGGTGCGATCGCCAAGCTGGTCCACGACCACTACGGCATCGGCCTGTACGCCAAGCGCTTCGAAGAGATCTACTCGGCGAGCAAGGTGGCCGGCCGGACGATCGACGGCGTCGAGGAGGTGGCGAAGCAGCTCGGCTTCGAGGGTAAGCCGACTGTTCTGCTGGAACTGGCCGAGAAGCTACCGGCTCATCCGTGGGTGCTGCCTTCGTTCCGTCCCTTGGTGAGCACGGTCAAGTTCGGCTTTCACGTCGACAACGCTCGCCGGACCATCGACGACCTCGTGGAGGGTTACCGGCAGAAACTGAACTGGGTGCCGGAGAACGTCGGAAAACAGGACGTCTACGACTTCCTTGCCGACCGCCGGCCCGCACCAGGAGAACTGCATGACAGCGAATGGCTGACCAGGGAGGCTCACCGCTGGGAAGAGGAGAAGTTCGGCCCCGAACGAGCCGAGGCCCGGCGACTGTTCGCTCGGTACAGGAATGAGGAGTGGTTCAACCGGCACGATTACCAAACCATTCGGGAGCGCCTCGGCCAGGATCACGATGCGTTGATCCTGCGGCTGAGTGAGCAACAACGCCGGGTGCCGAAACTCCACGAGGTGTACCAGCCCCGATTGCTGTCCACGGCCGACCTTCTGCGCCTGGCCTTCGAGACGAACAGCGATCCGCGCGAGGCCCGCGTATACGTCGAGGACTATGCGTTGGCGCACCGAGAGCCCTGGGGCCTGGTGGATCAGAAGCGCTCGGCGTATGAGGCGGTGCGCGAGAGGCTGCCGCAGTGGCTGGCGTACCAGAAAGAACGGCTGCAGCTCGACGGGCTGCCGCTATGGGAAGTGCGCGACAGCCTTCAGGAAGCGGGCCGCCGTTTCCCCGATCTGGACAAACTGTCCGATCAGGATGCGATCGGTGCTGCTCGGGGTCTCGGATTCCCGGAGCCGGTCCGCGCCGAGGCCGCGCTCGATGGGTTCCGGCCTGGGTACGAGCCGGGCCCGGGACAGCCGGTGGTGTCCGGGAGTTTCGTGACTCCGGAGGATCGGGCGCGGTTCTACGACGTGCACTTCGGTGACTTGGCGCGGGTGAACGAGCCGGTTCCGGGTGAGCGGGGTGGCTCTGATGGGCGGTTGGAGAACTGCATCGATGTGACTGTCCAGGCGGCGAATATCCGCTTGTCGGGCAATCCGCATCGGGCGGAACCGGGTGGTCCGGTGAGTGGTGCGCGGGTTGTGCAGACCATGGGGGCAGATCACCTGCGTCGGCGTTTCCCGAATTTCGATGAGTTCAACGCGGCTGTTGAGCGGGGGCTGGGCTCTCGGGGGATGGCTCTGGTGTCGGGCCGGGTGGCGGACGGGCGGCGGCACGGCTACCTCGCCGTCAAGTCGGGCGGTGACGCGGTGATCTACGCGGATGTGGCGGGCAAGACCATCGCCGACTTTTCCGGGGTCGAGGATCTGCGGTTCGCGCCGTTTGATTCCCGAGCGACGTATGTGCCACCGCGGGCGGGCGACGAGGCGGCCGTTGGGGCGGGTCGAAACGACCAGTTCGCCGCGGATGACCCGTTCCTGGAGGAAATGCACGCCGGTCAGCTGAAGGACAAGGTCAAGTCCGTCCGCCAGCGGATGCGTGATCGTGGGCTGTTCGGTGGCCAGCGGTTGCCGGGGTACACCATGGACTATTCCAAGGACGCAGTCGCCAAGCACGCTGCTGAATTGGGTGTGCGTGAGTGGGAGTTCGGGAGGTTCATCAAGCTCGGCCTGGACACCAGCCTGAGCGAGCTCGTCATGCTGGCCAAGTCCGCGGGTGAGCCCGATCCCGGCGCTTTCGTCCGGTTGTCCACTTTGCTTGACCGGTTGCCCGGCGCCATCCTCGAGCAGGCCAGGAACTCCGCCGAGATCATGGGGTTGCCCAGCGAGAAGCCGTTGGTCCGGCTCGCTGACCGGGTGGCGGAAAGTCCGGAGCGGCTGGAATCCCTGGCTGAGTATCTTCGTGAACTGGTCCCGGATGCGGCGGCCGCGGATCGGTTGACGGGTGCGGAGCTGGAGCAGGGCCTGCGTGATCGTTTGCGTGATCTGGGGCTGCACGGCGAGAACGATCTCAACCACGTGATCGCACTGTCCGACGTACTGGGCTGGGGCAGCGACGGGATCCAGTGGCTTGGCTCGTATCTCAGCGAGCGCAGTGTTCCGTTGGATCTGCTGCGTGACCTGCCTGAGGGGTTCGTTCAGGAGGGCCTCACCCGGCTGCGCGATGCCGAGCGTCTCGGTGCCGAGATCGAGGGACAGCGATCCGACGCCGAGAAGGCGGCAGTCCGCGACGAACTGGCGCGCCTAGCCGGTCTGCCCGATGGTGAGGTACTCGAGGCTGTCGCGGCGAAGCTGAGGGTCAGCAAGCTGCCTGAGCTGGTCGCACTGCACGATGACTTCGCCGCCATCGAAGAGGACTTCGCGGCTGATCACGAGCAGCACGCGGCGGGGGGCGCCGATGATCGGTCGCAGCGGATCGTCGACGAGCTGAGGGCCCGGCTGAGCAACCGTGACATCGACCCCGGTGCCGCGGTGCGGCTGAGTACCCGGCTCGGCTTGCGGTTCGAGGACCTTGCCGTATTGCACTCTTCGCGGTACTTCTCACGGTTGGTCGGTCAGTTCACGCAAGGGTTGACCGGGGATCGGCTCGCCGAGTCCGGCACCGGCGATTACGCCCGGATGTTCCGCGACCATCTCGCGTCGCGTGATGAAGGCGAACGACGCCGCGTGCTGGACAGCTTCGCGCAGTCCGCCCATGAACTGCCGGACGACGGTCTCTTCGGAGACCACGTTGAGCGCACCTCTTCTTCCGCGTTGCAGAAGCCGCCGACGTATGCAGGGGAAGCCTCGCGGCCCCGCCCGCGTCCCGGCGTGAAGATGCTGGCCGGGCTTCCGCGTAATGACCACGCTCCGGGTGAGGTCGATGAGCTGACCGCCCGGCTGGGTATTTCCCGGTCGGAGTTCGACGAGTACACCCGGCAGTCGTGGTTCGATCCGGACGCGCTGATCCGGTTGTCGGAGAAGGACGGTGTTCCCCGGCGCCGGCTGATCGAGCTGAGCGCGAAGATCGGGCGGGTGCCCGTCGACCTGCCGCAGGTGGCGCATCGGATCGGACGCCATCCGCGCGAAGTCGCCGAGGTGGCCCGTCGGATCGGTCGCGACGGTGTCGACCCGCGGGATCTGGTGGTCCTGCGCCCCGTGTTCGATCGGCTGGGCCTGCGGCCGAACGATGACTCGCTGGACACGGCAAAGCTGGCCGAGGCGGTCAATCTGCGCGTAGCGGCGGTCACCACTCCACTCATCGAGCGGCTGAGCGCTCGACTGCATCCTGATGATCTGCAAGCGCTCGACGTGCTCGCCGACCAGATGCGCGAGACCCAGCTGAACGCGGAGCGGCTGTTGTGGACGCTCAGTCGCGTCGACAAGGGACGATCGCACCGGACCCCGCGAGAGGGCGATCTGTGGCTCGCCGACTGGTGGACCAAAGAACTCGAAATGGACAGGCGGTGGGCCGCCACGTTCAAGAAGGGCCTGGTCGCGGTCCCGCACATCGACCCGGGTGCGATCGCCAAGCTGGTCCACGACCACTACGACGAGGCCAAGTACCTCACCCGGTTCCAGGACATCTGGTCGGCGAGCATGGTGGCCGACCGGACGATCGACGGCGTCGAGGAGGTGGCGAAGCAGCTCGGCATGGAGGACAAGCAGACCGTTCTGCTGGAACTGGCCGAAAACCTCCCGGCTCATCCGCAGGTACTGCCTTCGTTCCGCCATCTGGTGAGCAAGCTGAAGTTCAACTGGGACCCCTTCGATGTTCTTCAGGACATCGACAGCCGCATGGAGGATTACCGGCGGAAGCTCAACTGGGTCCCGGCGACCGCCGGTAAGAAGGATGTCTACGACTTCATCGCCGACCGCCGGCCCACGCCCGAACAGCTTGCCGACGACAACTGGCTGACCAGGGAGGCCAGCCGCTGGGAAGAGGAGAAGTTCGGCCCCGAACGAACCGAGGCCCGGCGCCGGTACGCCCGGATCGGGAACGAGGGGTGGTTCGACAAGAACGACTACCAAACCATTACGGAGCGCCTCGGCCCGGAGCATGATGCGTTGATCCTGCGGGTGAGCGAGCAGCAACGCCGGGTGCCGAAACTCCACGAGGTGTACCAGCCCCGGCTGCTGTCCACAGTAGAACTCCTGCGCGTGGCGGCCGAAACGAACAGTGATCCGCGCGAGGCCCGCGTATACGTCGAGGATTACGCGGTGGCGCACCGAGAGCCCTGGGGCCTGGTGGACCAGAAGCGCTCGGCGTACGAGGCGGTGCGGGAGAGGTTGCCACAGTGGCTGGCGTACCAGAAGGAACGGCTGGAGCTCGACGGGCTCCCGCTGTGGGAAGTGCACGACAGCTTGCGGGAAGCGGGCCGCCGGTTCCCCGATCTGGATCAGCTGTCCGATCAGGATGCGATCTCCGCCGCGCGGACCGGCGAATTCCCGCAACCGGTCCGCGCGGTCTCCGAGTCCACGGGGTTCCGGCCTGGGCACGAGCCGGGTCCGGGGCGGCCGGTGGTGTCCGGGAGTTTCGTGACTCCGGAGGATCGGGCGCGGTTCTACGACGAGCAGTTCGGTGACTTGGCGCGGGTGAACGAGCCGGTGCTGGGTGAGCGGGGTGGCTCTGGTGGGCGGTTGGAGAACTGTGTCGATGTGACTGTTCAGGCGGCGAATACCCGTTTGTCGGGTGTGCTGCATCGGGCGGAGCCGGGTGGTCCGGTGAGTGGTGCCCGGGTCGTGCAGACGATGGGAGCGGATCACCTCGGGCAGCGTTTCCCTGGCTTCGGCGAGTTCAACGAGGCTGTCGAGCGGGAGTTGGGCTCTCGGGGGATGGCTCTGGTGTCGGGTCGATTGGCGAATGGGCGGCGGCACGCCTACCTCGCCGTCAAGTCGGACGGTGGCGCGGCGGTCTACGCGGACGTGCATGGCAAGGACATCGCCGACTTTTCCGGGGTTCGGGATCTGCGGTTCGCACCGTTCGATTCCCGATCGACGTATGTGCCGCCGCGGGCGGGCGACGATGCGGCCGTCGGGGCGGGTCGAGACGATCAGTTCGCCGCGGATGACCCGTTCCCGCGGGAGATGCACGCCGGAACCGGGCCGAGTTCGGAGGAGTTGTTCGTGCCGCAGGACCGGGCTTGGGAGCGGCACTGGGCGCAGCTGGTCGAAGCCGCGACGAGGTGGGCCGACCGCGGTAAGGCGACCGACGAGCAAATGCGGTCCGCGCGTGCGATCCTCAGTGCCGAAATCCGGCCGCCGCTGAACCCGCGGCACTCGGCCTCGGGGCCGGGGGCCAGGTTGAACACGCTGCTGCGCGAGATTCACGACGTCGTACTGCACCGCCTGGCTGTCGGGGGCGAACCCGCGGCCGGCAAGCTGGCGCGTGAACTGGCCGAGATATACGGTGTTCGCCGCACCCGAGGCGGCCCTGACAGCGACAGCGGTCGCGACCAGGTGGAGCGTGTCCAGCAGGACATGAGTGGCGATCGCTCGCAGTCGGGTTCCACCAAGACCTACTCCAAGGAGGAGATCGCCCGGCACGCCGCCGAACTGGGCGTGCGTGAGGAGGAGTTCAAGAGGTTCACCGACCTCGGCTTGGGCACCAGTCCGAAGGAAGTCTTCGCGCTTGCCGGGGCGGTGGGGGTTCCTGCCGGTCTTTTCGTCCGGCTGTCCACTTTGCTCGAGCGGCCGCCCGGCGCCATCTTCGAACAGGCCAGGGAATCCGCCGAGGCCATGGGGTTGCCCAGCGAAGTGCCGGTGCTCCGGCTTGCCGATCGGATCGCGGAAAGTCCGGAGCGGCTGGAATTCCTGGCGGACCACCTTCGTGAACTGGTCCCGGACGCGGCGGCCGCGGATCGGGTGACCGGTGCGGAGCTGGAGCAGGGCCTGCGTGATCGCCTGCGTGACCTGGGCTTGCACGGTGAAAACGAGCTGAACCAGCTGATCGCGCTGTCCGACGTGCTGGGCTGGGGCAGTGAAGGGATTCCCTGGATCGGCTCGTACCTCACCAGACGCGATGTTCCGCTGGACCTGCTGCACGACCTGCCTACCGAATTCGTGAAGAACGGCCTTACCCGGCTGCGTGACGCCGAGCGTCTCGCTGCCGAGTTCGAAGAGCGGCGGTCCGATGCCGGCAAGGCGGCGGTTCGCGACGAACTGGCGCGCCTGGCGGGTCTGCCCGACGGCAAGGTGCTCGAGGCTGTCGCGGCGAAGCTGAACGTCAGGAACGTGCCTGATCTGGTCGCTCTGCACGATGACTTCGCCGCCATCCACGATGACTTCGCGGCTGGTCACGAGCAGGACGTGGCCGCGCGTCCCGAGGAGCGGGCGGCGCGGATCGTCGACGAGCTGAGGGCCCGGCTGGCCGATCGGGACATCGACAGCGATGCCTTGGTGCGGCTGAGTACCCGGCTCGGCCTGCGGTTCGAGGACCTTGCCGCACTGCAATCGCGGCACTTCGGCCGGCTGATCGGTCAGTTCACGAAGAGGTTGACCGGGGACGGGCTCGCCAATTCCACGAGCGGCGCCCATGCCCGGATGTTCCGCGACTACCTCACGTCGCGCAGTGCGCAAGAACGGCGCAGCGCGCTGGACAACTTCCCGCGGACCGGGCCGTATCTGCTGGACAACGATTTCTTCGGTGACACCGTTGAGGACGTCTTTTCCGCCGAGCTGCCGAAGCTGCCGTCGTACGGTGAGGAGCTCAAGCTGTTTGCTCCGCGTCCCGGCCGGGGAATCCTGGCCGAGCTTCCGCGCAATGACTACGCTCCGCGCGAGGCTGACAAGCCGGCCGCCCGGCTGGGTATCTCCCGATCGGAATTCGTCAAGTACAACCAGCAGTCGTGGTTCGACCCGGATGCGTTGGTCCGGCTGTCCGGGAAGACCGGTGTTCCCGTGCCCGAGCTGATCGGGCTGAGCGCGGCGATCGGCCGGATTCCCGTTGACCTGCCGCAGATCGCGCACCGGCTCGGTGTCCCCGCGCGCGAGCTCGTCGAGGTGGCTCTCGGGACCGGTCGTTCCGGTGTCGACCCGCGGGATCTGGTGATTCTGCGCCCCGTGTTCGACCGGCTGGGCCTGCGGCCGGTCGATGACGCCCTGGGCACGGCGGAGCTGGCCACCGCGGTCCACAACCGCGCGGCCGCGGCCACCCGTGTACTGGTCAACCGTCTGAATGGCCAAGTTCATTCGCGTCGTCTCGACGAGCTCGAAGAGCACCTGACCACGGAGCGGCTGTTGTGGACGCTCAGCCGCGTCGATCAGGGACGATCGCCAGGGCACCCGCGGGAAGGCGATCTGTGGCTTGCCCACTGGTGGGCCGACGAACTCGGCATGAGCGACCGGGTGGGCCTCGGGTTCTCGATGGGCATGGCCGGGTTCCCGCACGTCGACCCCGAGGCGATCGCCAAGCTGGTTCGCGACCACTACGACGCGGACGAGTACCGCACCCGGTTCCAGGAGATCTACCGGGCGAGCCTGGAGGCCGGCGTGGCGATCGACGGCGTCGAGCAGGTGGCGAAGCAGCTCGGCATGGAGGATGAATCGAGGGTTCTGCTGGAACTGGCCGAGAGCCTGCCGGCGCATCCGCTCGTGCTGCCTTCGTTCCGCCCCTTGGTGAACACGCTCGGGTTCGGGCAGGACGTCGACAATGTCCGCCGGAACATCGACGACCGCGTGGAGGAGATTCGGCAGGAACTGAACTGGGTGCCGGAGAGCACCGGCAAACGGGATGTCTACAACTTCCTGGCCGTGCGCCAGCCCAAACCCGAAGAACTGAACGACAGCGAATGGCTGACCAGGGAGGCCCGCCGCTGGGAAGAGGAGAACGTCGGCCCCGCGCAAGCCGAGGCTCTGCGCCTGCTCGCTCAGGTGTGGAACGAGGGATGGTTCAACGAGCGCGATTACCACACCCTTCGGGACCACCTCGGCTCGGAGCACGCCGGGCTGATCCTGCGGGTGAGCGAGCAACAACAACGGGTGCCCAAGCTTCGGCAGCTGCACGATTCCCGGTTGTCGCGGCTGCTTCCCACAGCCGAACTCCTGCGCCTGGCCCTCGAGACGAACAGCGATCCGCGCGAGGTCCGCGTCTTTGTCGAGAACTACGCGCGGACGCACCGAGGGCCCTGGGGGCTGGCGGACCGGAAGGCCGAGCTGTACGACGTGGCGCGGGACCTGCTGCCCCAGTGGAAGGCGTTCCAGCAGAAGCGGCTGAAGCCGAGGGCGCGTTTCCGGCTGTGGACCGCGGAGGAAGGCCTCCAGCTGTGGACCGTGGACAGGAACCTGCGGAAAGCGGGCCGGAGTTTCCCCGATCTGGACCAGCTGCCCGATCAGGACGTGCTGTCCGCCGCGCGAGGTGAGGCCTGGCCGGAGCCGTCCGGCACCCCGCGCCCGGCCGGACACGGCGCCGCATCCGCGTTCGATGGGTTCCGGTCCGGGTACGAGCCGGGTCCGGACCGGCCGGTGGGACAGGGGAGTTTCCGTACTCCGCAGGACGAGCAGCGGTTCGTCGGCCGGTTCCTCGGTGATCTCCAGGGGGTGAACAGGCCGATACCGGGTGAATGGGCCGGCGCCGGGCGCTCGGAGGACTGTGTCGCGGTGACTGTCCAGATGGCGAACACCCGTCTGTCGGGCAGGTTGCATCGGGCGGAGCCGGTTGGCCCGGTGAGCGGTGCCCGGGTCGTGGAGATCATGGGAGGGGAGCACCTCCACCGGCGTTTCCGGGGCTTCGACGAGTTCAACGCGGCCGTCGAGCGGGAGTTGCCCGCCGAGGGGGTGGCTCTGGTGTCGGGCCGGGTGCGGCCTGGGTGGCGGCACACCTACACCGCTGTCAAGCTGGCCGGCGGGGCGATGGTCTATGTGGACGCGGATGAGACCGGTCGCATCCATATCCGGGACCTGTCCGGGGTCGAGGATCTTCGGTTCGCGCCGTTCGATCGCCGATCGACGTACGAGCCACCGTGGGCGGGCGAAGCCGAGGCCGCTGGGGCGCGGCGAACCGATCAGTTCGCTGCGGATGATGACCCGTTCCTGCGGGAAATGCACGCCGGGACCGGACCGAGTGATTCGGCCCGTGTCTTCGACGGGTTCAAGGACGGGTATGTGCCGCGCCGGGGCTCTCCGGTGACGGCGCGTGCGTTCCGCGCTCCGGAGGAATCGAAGGAGGCATCGAAGCGGTATTACCAGGAGAATTTCGGGGACCGCGAGCGGGCGATCGAGCCGATGGACGCGGAGGCCAGGGCCCAGGTGGCGGGGCAGGTGGCCCGCAGCGCGAGGATGCGACTCGGGGCGTCTCACCTCAACGAAAACCTCGAGGCAAGCTTCCGCGAGTCGGAAGAGGTGCTGGTGCTCGGTCGTTCCGATGACGGGTGGCGGGTTTTCCTCGCCGACCGGCGTGCCCGTGGTGAGCGGCCTTCCGGCGATGTGGTTCGTTACGCGGATTTGTCCGGCCGGGACATGGTCGACCTGTCGAACTTCTCCGATCTGCGATTCCTCCCGATCGAACCGCATAATGAGCGCTCGCTGTCGTCGTTCATGAAGCACCACCAGCCGTCGGACTTCCGTGGCCTTTTGCCCGGCTCGGACACGACGTCCGGCCCGGCCGCCAGCAGGAGGACAGGCACCGAAAGCACGCCGACGCCGGAACGCGCGGAGGCCCCGGAACGCGATCAGGCTGCCCGCAGGGCGCCCGAAACTCCGCGGGCTCAGCACTTCCCCGAGTTGGCCGGTTTCGCCGAGGTGGACCCGCGCATTACGGCTCGGGATTTCACTCCTGTGGTGAGCGACTCGGGCCGCGCCGGGCATGCGCAAGAGGCTCTGGCGCCGATTCTCGCCGCGATCGAGAAGGTGAACGAGCCGGTTCCGGGTGAGCGGGGTGCCCCGGACGGTCGGTTGACGAACTGCGTCGCGGTGAACATCCAGGCGGCGAACACGCTCCGGACGGGCCGTTTGCATCGGGCGGAGCCGGGTGGTCCGGTAACGGGTGCCGATGTCGTGCGGGCGATGCAACGACGTCTCCGGGGCCCGTACCCGAGCTTCTTCGGTGATTTCACCGAGCACCTTGAGCGGGCGTTGTCCAGGGAAGCGGCCAAGCAGGGCGCTGCCGACGTAACGCCGATGGCGTTCGTGTCGGCGCGGTTCCCCGGTAACGGGTATCGGCACCCGCTTCTCGCCGTGCGGCTCCCCGACAGCGGGGTTCGTTACATCGATGCCTCGGCCAGGAGCGAGGGGAATGCCTCCACCAAGCCCGTCGTCGTCGACATGTCGAACGCCCAGGCCGCGGACCTGTGGTTCGCGCCGTTCGAGTCCGGCAAGACCTATTCGCCGCCGGGCAGTCGCAGCAAGTTCGGTGGGCTGAAGGACAAGTTCGCGGCGTGGAATCGGGGTGAGGATTCCTACCACGAAGCCAAGTTCGCGAAGGAACCGCACGCTGGATCCGGGTCGGACGGACGGCACGGATCGAGCAGCAAGTCGTCGCGACCGAGCCGGTTGCCGATCCGCTCCGGTGCGCAGGCGCCGCGTTACGAAGCCGCGTACTCCAAGGAGGAGGTGAAGCGACACTCGCGCACTCTCGGCATCAGCGAGCACGAGTTCCGCCAGCTGGAGAAGGCCGGGCTGGCGGCCGCACCAGGGAAGCTGGACGAGCTGGCCAAGCAGTTCGGCGACCCCAAAGCGAAATCGCTGGTCCGCCTGGTGCTGGCCGCGGACGACCCGCGCCAGGCACTGGACGGGCTGCGCGCACTGCCGAAACTCGCCGAGAAGGTCGGCCTGCCCAACGCCAAACCGCTGTACCGCCTGGTGCGAACGCTGGGCGTCGACGCGAGCCACCTTCCGGTACTGCGTGAGCACCTGGCCACGCTGGCTCGCGACCCGGAGGCCGGATCGCTGAGCGGTGCCGCGCTGGTCGAGAAGCTGCGGCCCGAGCTGCGTCCGTACGGTGTGCGCACCAACGACGACATCGGCTACCTTCTCGGCCTGACCCACCGGCTGAAGTGGGGACCGGCCGACCTGAAGCACCTGACGTCGAGGGCCGACGGGATGGTACCTCTCGAGCTGCTGCACGAGCTGCCTGCGGACTACCTCGCTTCCAGGCTGAACCGGCTACGGGTTGCCGTAAATGCCGAGAAGAACCGTGACGCCCGCGCTCTTGCCGACCTCGTCGGGCTGCCGCCGCAGCCTGCCGTGATGCGGGCGGTGGCCGAAGGCCTCGGGCTGGGGTCGCTGGCGGACCTGGCGATCTTCAAGGAAGACCTGTGGGAGATCAGCCGCGGTGGCCTCGACGCCGACACCATCGTGCGGGAGTTCAACCGGCGGTTGGACGGTGCCGATATCTCACCGCCGCGTTACACCGCGTTGAGCAGCAGGCTGGGCTTCCCGGCGTTGGACCTCTTCGCGCTGCTCCCTGCCGATTCCCGGTGGTATTCCAAGCACACCACCCGGTTGGTCGCGGAGTTCCTCGAACAGCGACCCGAGTCGCCGGTGGACGAGCGGGTGACCGCTCACCTCCGTGACCACGTGTCGATCGAGGATTTGGCCGAGGGGCTGCCCACCGATGACGCCGAGCGCGCCATGCTCGAGTTCGGTGCCATGGGCGACGTCGGCTTCGAGCAGATCCACGCCATCGAACGCCAGTTGGCGGACGAGGTCGGAGGCCGGGGCGCCGAGGATCTCGATGGACTCGCGCAGAACGTCGAAATCGCCGCGGAGATCGCTTCCTTCGATCGGATCCGTCGCCTTGCCGCGGCGCAGCGGCTGGCCACGGCCTATGACCAGATTGTGCCGCTGGCCAGTGCTGTCCGCGTCGGGGATGGCCGGGCACTGGTGCGGGAGGCCCTGCAGTGGACGTCATCGGACCAGCCGCCCACGTACGCTGAGGGGGACCCCAACGCGGGACAGAGTGAGCATTCGGACCAGCCGACGTTCGTGGCACGGCCCGGCGACGAGATCCGCGCACTGATGCCGCGCAGGGACTACGACGGCAAGGAATCCGCCAAACTGGCCAGGAAGTTCGACGTCAGGCCGGACTACTTCACCACCGTGCTGCTCAGGACCCCGTGGTTCGACGTGGACGCGGTCACCAAGCTGGCTGATCGGCTGGACGTGACGCCTGCGGAGCTGGTGGAGTTCAGCGAGAAGATCGACCGGCTGCCGACCGATCTCCTGCAGCGCGCGCACCAACTGGGAATCGCCGACCTGTACACACCGCGCCAGTTGTTCGAGATGTTCCGCGACTTCAACGTGGATCCGCGCCGCACGACCTGGTTGTCCGATGCGTTCGCTCTGCTGGCCTCGTCGCAGAGGGAGGGCGAAGAGAGGCCGACGCCTTCCGAACTCATCGGGCACTTGCCTGATTACATCGAGCGCTACAGCGGTGATCACGCGTGGATGCGTGACTGGCTGTTCTGGGCGCACAGCCGATCGATCGTTTCGGCCGAACAACGCGCGCGCGAAGCGAACCTGTGGCTGAACGATTGGTGGGCCGGCCAGACGGGCGTGAGCCCGGACGACGTCCATGCCGACCTGCGGGACCGGCCCGGCCTCCTGGCCCAGACAGTGCTGGTGTCGAACAAGGTCGGCCTCGACCCCAAGACCGAGTACCCGAAGCTGCGTGATTACCGTCAGCCGATCGACCAGCTGGCGGAGGCGCCGGAGTTCGCGCGGAAGTTCGGGGTACGTGACGCGCGGAAGCTGTACGGTTTGGCGGTCGACCGGCACGCCACCCTCGAGCAGCTTCGCGGATTCCGGCCACTGCTCCACGAACTCGATGATCCGGACAGAGGTGTCGAGCGGGTGGCCTACCGAATCTCGCGCACGGTCAGGGAACTGTCCGACATGATGCACGCCCCGGACGATGATGCGGTATACCGGTTCTTGGGCGAATTCGGACCGTCGCGCGAACAGCTGACCGAGCGCGGCCTGCGCACAGTGACCGAGGAGGCGCGTCGCTGGGCCTGGGAGCGGGAATTGGCGAAGGAGGACTGGTTCGACCAGGCGAAGTACAATCGCCAGCGGGACGAGCTGGGCCGCGAACACGCCGAGAATCTTCTGGGGCTGAGTGAAAGCCTGGAGACGGTCCCCGACGTTATCGGCGCGGCGAAGCGACTGCGCCCGCGTACCCTGACCCCGCAGGGGTTGTTGCAGGCATCGCGTGACCTGGGGCTGCAGCCGGCGGAGCTTGTGGACCTCGCCAACCGGGAGCGGATCTCCGACCCCGATGAACTGGTCGACGCCTACTACCGGGATCCGGAATCACGGCCGGTCGACTTCGACGGCGGAACCGATGCGTGGAGCCCGGTCTCGGTCGGTGCCGGGGAGTCGCGGTTCGCGGACGACTATCAGCACGGTCGCATGATCACAGGCAACAGCTTTGCCGCCCCAGCGGACAACAAGCGATTCTTCGCCGAAAACTATGGCGACTTGAAGTTTGTGAACCAGCCGGAAGCCGGCGTGCATGAGTCGGCACTGCAAATCCTGGGTCGAGGCTATAACTGTAGTCCCGTCACAATTCAGTCGGCCAATATGCGTAATAATCCGGGAACCTTGTTCCGTGCCGAGCCCAGCGGTGGGACCAACATGGCGGAATTTGTCCATGCCGTAGCGGAACCGGTAGTAGGGCCATTCCGGGAACTTGTGCAGGTTGAAGAAGCTCTCAGGTCCTTGGCGAGCAATGGTGACCATGTGGCCGTTCTGATTGAACGAGTCGATCAGTCGCATACGGTTATGGGGCATCTGGACGGTGGCGGAACACCGCGGCTTGCAGACGTTCATGCCCGCGAAATGTACAACGCGTCCAATAAGGACAAGGCTTACTATGTTGTGGCGTTGCGGCGCGGCAAGGTCTATTCGGCGCCGTATCGGCGAGTTGAAGACGGCCTTGGGCTGACTGACGATGACATTGCCGACGACAGTCATAACATGCAGTGGTTCGGTTACGGCGATGCGTTCAGGTGGTTGTACCAATTAGGTCTGAGTCCAAAGGCGTATTTCAAGGATCTGCGTGCGTTGAGCAAGCAGCTCAACCGCTTCCCGGAAGAGTTGCCGAGTGTGGCGCGTGAGAACGGACTGCACCCGAAGGTTCTGGTCCGGGCGGGCGCGGAGACGGGATTCGCCCCAGGGAAGCTGGCTCCGTTCCGTCGTCTGCTGGCCCCCTTCAACGGAGAGCCGGGACATTCACCCCAGATCGCTCACCGTGCGAAATGGATTCGAGACCATGTGCTGCCCGAATTGATCCAGGGCCTTCGCTGGAATCGGGACACCTTCGACCGGTTCCTGGAGAGCGGGTACGCCGTACACCCGGGACTGGACGCGGCCTTCGATCGGCTGTTACGGCGGGATCCCTCCTGGACCAGCGGTTTGCGCGAGTGGGCAGGCAATGCCCAGCTCTGGCGGATGCGGAACATGGCGCCTGGCTTGGCGGGGCAGACCTTCCACGGCGGGCCCGGCGCCGGTCTCGTCCAGGGACAGACTCTTGGCGCGGGCAGGGGCAACGTCGGCACCGGTGATCTGATCTTCTTCGGCAGCTTCGCCACCCCGGCGGAGTCCAAGCGGCACTTCATCGAAAACCACGGCGACTTGGCGCAGGTGAACAAGCCGGAGCCCGGCGTGACCGAATCGGCGATGGAGACCTTCGGCCGAGAACTGAACTGCATTCAGACCGCGGTGATGGCGCGGAACACTCACCACCATCCGGGAACGGTGTTCCGGGCCAAGCCGAGTGGCGGGAACACGGCGGAAGAGCTTGTCGCGGCGACGGGCGGGCGTGTGGAAGGGCCCTACCGCACCCCCTCGGAGGTGAACGATGCCGCTGTCCGGCTCGTGCCCGAGGGTGGCGCCGAGATTTTGCTGATCGCGGGAGACGGCTCGTCTCCGTGGCACGCGGGACTGATCACGAGGGACAGCGCAGGAAGGGCGGCGGTTCCGGACGGTCCCGCCAATGACATGGCCCGTTTCGGGCCGGATACCCAGCAGTTCCATGTCCTTGTGCTGCCCTCGAACGAGGTTTACCTGCCGCCGGTCCCCCGGCCGGTCGAGCGTGCTCTGGGGCTGGACGACGGTGACATCGCCGCCGATGCCCGTGACGTGCCGTGGTTCAGCGAGGACCGTTATGAGCGTCCTCTCCGGCTGTTGAACGACGCCGGCCTTGATCCCCGGCATCATTTCGGGTCGTTGCGTGAGTGGAGCCGGAAGCTCGACCGGTTGCCGGACGAACTGCGGGAGATCGCGGACGAAACCGGGGTCGAGGCGGGAGTCCTGCTGCGGTTGGGCGCGGAGACCGGGCTCACGCCGCGGGCGCTGGCGCCGCTGAAGCGCCTGATGGTGGAGTTGAACGGCGACCGGGTGGATTCGCCCCGGTTCGAGGAGGCGGCGAACCGGTTCACCCATGAAGTAGCGCCAACTCTCGTCAAGGGACTCGGCTGGGACCGGAGCACCCTCGATCGGTTCCTGGCGAACGGCACATCCGCGCATGCGGACCTGGAGCGGGCATTCGAGCGGCTGCTGAAGCAGGATGCTTCGTGGTCACGCGATCTCGTCCAGGGTGAATGGGCGCACAACGCCCAGGCGTGGCTGATGCGGGACCTCGGCGTGCCGACGCGGGACGTCGATCGGATCCTCGGGGAGACGCGGGATCTTCGCGCCGAGGACTGGTTCGATGCTCGTGACTTCACCGGCCTGGTCGAAAAGATGGGTGGCGAGCACGCGGCGACGATCCTCGACGTGAGCCGGGCACCCCACCGCGTCCCTGCCGACTTGCCGAAACTTGCCAACACGCTGGGGATGCGCCCGGAGGACCTGCTCGATGCGGCGCACGGGGTGCAGCGCGATCCGCGGGACGTCGTCAGCTTCATCGCGTCCACCCGCCGGCCCGACCTGACGCCCACACCGCGGGGACGAGCCAAGTGGCTGAAATCGCTGCGGAGCGAGTACTCGCGGTGGGAGACCGGACAGCGGGAGCGCCTCCTGCTGTCGCAGGACCAGCCGATGTCCCAGGTGTGGGAAAAGCTGCGCGACCACGGCCTCGGGTTCGCCGCGCCGGAAGTGCTGGATCGGCCCGCGTTCCGGGACGGTTGGCGGCACGGTGACGCGATCTCCGAGGACGCGTTCGTCAACCCGGTGGACGCCCGGCGTTACGCCGTCGTGCACTACGACTCGGCGCTGGAGGTGAACAGGCCGCAGCCGGATGAGACCCACCAGGACCTCCGGGGCCGTGAGACGAACTGTCCGGCGGTGGCCGTCCAGACGGCGAATGCGATCGAGTTCGGGCGCGAGTTCGAGGCAGAGCCGAGCGCCCCGCTGACGGGCGCGCAGATCGAACACCAGAGCCGCGTGGAGTTCGACGAACCGTTCAAGGATTTCAAGGCGGCCGACGAGTACGTTCGGGGCGCGTTCAAGCCGGGCGACCAGGGACTGCTTTCCTTCCGGGGAGCCGACGGGATGCGGCATCTCTACAACGTCCACAAGCGCACTGAAGACCATGTCGACTACCTGGACATGACGCGAGTACCGGAAGAACTCGGCGACGAGACGGGCATGGCTCGTCTGCGTGCGGCTCACGAGGACGTGCGGATCGCGAAACTGAAGAGGGGCAAGGAATACCGGCCGCCGTATGCGGAGCCGACACCGCGGCGGCCCGTTCCGGGGCCGGCCTACCTGCGCGAATTGCATGCCGGCGGCCCGGCGGAGGTGACCGGGAAGGATCGCAGGGGTGCGGTGAGGATGTTCGATCCCCGCCGGGTTCGGGTGGAGAAGACCGCTGTCTTCGCCGAGCGGAGCCGTGGCACCGCGGGGCTGGACGTGGGGGCAAAGGGCAGGGGCGGCGATCTGGAGAAGATCGTCGCCAGGCTGCAGGAGTCAGGGGGTGTTGTCCGGACCGCGCCCGGTGAGTCGGTCGGCGAGGCGGCCAGGCTGGAGGATCGGCTCAGGCTGGTGTCGCTGCCGTCTCGTGAGGTGATCGTGCTGCGGCTGCACCCGAAGGAGGGCCAGGCCGCGAACAAGGTCCGGGTGCGGGTGGAGCGGGACGGGCACCACGCCAAGACGAGGTTTGTCCACGCCAAGTCCGCCGCGCAGATCGTGCACGCCTCGAAAGCTTTCGCGTCCGCTTACCGGAGGCTTTACGTTTCGGCGGACAATCCGCCGGGCGTGGTGTTGATGGTGCGTGACGGCCGGTCGCTGGCACCGTCGTTCGTCGAGGAGTTCGCGCGGCAGTTGACCAAGTTGATGATCGCGAAGCCGGTCACCCACAAGAAGGTCAACCGTGCCGCGGTGTACACGGATCGGCGTGCGATGGTCCGGGCCAGCACGGATCACTATCTCGGTGTTCCGGACAATCGTGGCTGGGTGACCTACGCGCGGGTCGCCGAAGATCGCTCAGGCCTGAAAAAGGTCGCGGACGGCGCTCGAAAACTGTTCAATCCGAACAGTGACTCGGGTCATCCGTTTATCGTGAACGTCCGGCGGGAGACCAGGTTCGACGACGACGAGCTCGAGTACCTCGAACAGCAGCCGCTCGGCGGGGCCAGGGAATCGGGTGACGAAGATCAGGCCGGTAGTGCTGAGCGTGATTCTGATTCCGCGGCTGAATCCGATCGCTCGGGCACGGATTCGGATCATTCGGATTCCGATGCGGAGTCAGTGGCGGGAGCTGGTGATCGGTCGAGGCGGTCCTCGACGTCGTCTGCGGGCAAGGGGCTGGACCGGGAGGATCTGCGGGACCTGGATCCGGATGCCAGGCCGGTGAACCCCGGCGTCGCGCCGGAGGTGAGGGACGACCCACTGGATGTCGCCGCCTTCGTCCGGTCCACCCAGCGGCGTCCGTTGATGCCCGGCGAGCCGTGGGATTCGCGGCGCACCGAATACTCGCGGTGGGAGACCGCCCAGCGGGATCGCCTCCTGCTGGCGCAGGACCAGTGGATTTACCAGGCGTGGGAAAAGCTGCGCGACCACGGCCTCGAGTTCGCCGCATCGGAAGACCTGGATCGTCCGGTGTTCCGGGACGGTTGGCGGCAGGGTGACGCGATCTCCAAGGACGCGTTCGTCGATCCGATGGACGCCCGGCGTTACGCCGTGGTGCACTACGACTCGGCGCTGGAGGTGAACAAGCCGCTCCCGGTCGATTCCCGCCAGGAGCTCGCGGGCCGGATGACGAACTGTCCGGCGGTGGCTGTCCAGACGGCGAACGCGATCGAGTTCGGGCACGTGTTCTGGGCAATGCCGGGCGCACCGCTGACGGGGGCGCAGGTCGAGCACCTGATCGACAGCGAATTCACCCAATCGTTCAAGGACTTCACCGCGGTCGCCCAGCACATCAGGGGCGAGTTCAAGCCTGGTGACCAGGCCCTGGTTTCCTTCCGGGGAGCCGACGGGAAACGGCACATCTACAACGTCCACAAGCGCACGGAAGACGCTATCGATTTCCTGGACATGCAGCCGGTGCCGGAGGAACTCGGCGACGAGTCGGGGATGGCGGATCTGAGCGTTCGTCACCAGGACGTGCGGATCGCGAAACTGGAACGAGGTAAGCGATACGACCCGCGATACAACTCGCGATTCCCGGCGTTGCGTCAGTGGCGGGAGGACGGTCCGGAATATCGCCGGGAACTGCATGGCGGCTCGGATTCTGTTGTCGGCGTGGACCGCAAGGGGCGCAAGGTAAAGCTCGACCCGAGCACCTTGTCCGGGCGGTTCTTCGTGTACTCGGACGACGACCGCGGCACTGCCGGTGTCGAAGTGCGGTCGAAGGAAGAGCCGAACCAGCAGCTGAGGAGCATTGCGGAGGAATTGCAGCGGGAGGGGCGAGTCGTCCGTACCGCACCTGGGGAGTCGGTCAGTGCGGCGTCGGCCAAATCGGCTACCCGTTTGGGAATGGTACCTATTCCGTCCGACGATGTGATCGTGACCTTTCTGCATCTTGACTCGGACGGAAAAAAGTTCAAGGTGTGGGATTCCTATGAGCAAAGGACGGGTTACTTCGACGCGGAGTCGGCCGCGCGGATCACGTACGGCTTCGAAGCTTTCAGGAAGGCGTATGGGAGGCTGTCCGACCGGGTGGGATCCCCCGACTATCCGCCCGCGGTGCTCCTCGTCGTCTCCGGTGCCGATTCGGGGTCGAAGTCACTTGTCAAGGACTATGCCAGTCATCTGACCAAGTTGATGATCACGAAGCCGCCTGGTGGTCTGAAGGCGAATCGCGCCGTGGTGCACACCGGCTGGAACGGCGTCCGGGTGAGCAGGGACGACCGCCTCGGTGTCCCGGACAACCAGGGCTGGGTGACGTACCAGCGGGTCGCGCAATCGCGCAGGGCTCCGGACGGAGTACTCGGTTACCTTTTTTCCATCGACAAGAAAGTGTGGAGCTATCCGCTTACCACGCTCGACAACAGGTACACCAGGTTCAACGATGTCGAGTTGAGCCGGATCGCGCGAGCTGAGCGGTTGCAGTATGAACCGGAGCCGCCGCAGCCGCAGGATCGGCCGGAGTCGCCAGAGCCGCAGGTGCGGCCGGAACGGCCGGAGTCGCCGGTGCGACCGGAAACACCAGAGCCGCCGGTGCGGCCGGTGCGACCGGAGCCGCAGGAACAGCCGGAGCCGCTGTCGTCGGAGTCGCCGGTGGTGGGTGATCGGCCGCGGGCGCCGTATGCGGGGTCGGGTGCTGGTGCGAAGGAGCAGCCGCGGCCTGTGGAGCAGCCGCAGTCCGAGGTGAAGCCGCGGCCTGAGGCGAAACCGCAGTCCGCGCCGGCGCCGCGGCCTGAGGCGAGGCCGCAGTCGGAGCCGGAACAGTCGAAGCCTGAGGCGGGGTCGTCGAAGCCCGAGCGATCGGAGAAGGGCAAGAAGCCCGTTCGTCCTGGGCCGCGGCGCGTTGAGGTTGCCGATGTCGAGGAGCAGCATTCGTCCGGGTCCGGCGATTTGCCGGGGTCTCCGCCACCATCGGGTTCGACGTCCGGGCCGGGCGCTGGGGCGAAGGAGCGACCACGACCTGAGGCGAAGCCGCGGCCTGAGCCAAGGCCTGCGCCGCAGCCGCAGTCGCAGCCCGAGGTCAAGCCGCGGCCTGAGGAGAAACCGCAGCCCTCGCCGACGCCGCGGCCTGAGGCGAGGCCGCAGTCGGAGCCGGAGCAGTCGAAGCCCGAGGCGGGGTCGTCGAAGCCCGGGCGATCGGAGAAGGGTAAGGAGCCTGTTCGTCCGGCGGCGTCGGAGTCGCCGGTGGTGGGTGATCGGCCGCGGGCGCCGTATTCGGGGTTGGGTGCTGGTTCGA
>NZ_JBHYIK010000002.1:222052-242337 GCF_042739735.1 Amycolatopsis sp. NPDC059027
CGCAGCAGTCGAAGGCTGAGGCGTCGGGGAAGGGTAAGGAGCCTGTTCGTCCGGCGGCGTCGGAGTCGCCGGTGGTGGGTGATCGGCCGCGGGCGTCGTATTCGGGGGCGGGTGCTGGCTCGAAGGAGCAGCCGCGGCCCAAGGAACAGCCGCAGCCCGAGGTGAAGCCGCAGTCGGAGCCGGAGCAGTCGAAGCCCGAGCGGCCGGAGAAGGGCAAGAAGCCCGTTCGTCCGGGGCCGCAGCACGTCGATGTTCCTGATGTCGAGGGGCAGTATTCGTACGGATCCGGGGACTTGCCGGGTTCCCCGCCGGCGTCGGGTTCGAAGTCGGGGGCGGGTGCTGGGTCGAAGAAGCAGCCGCGGTCTGAGGCGGAGTCGTCCAAGCCCAAGCGACCGGAGAAGGGTAAGGAGCCTGTCCGTCCGGCGGCGTCGGAGTCGCCGGTGGTGGGTGATCGGCCGCGGGCGCCGTATGCGGGGTCGGGTGCTGGTGCGAAGGAGCAGCCGCGACCGACGGAGCAGTCCAAGACGCAGCAGCCCAAGACGCAGCAGCAGCCGCGACCTCGGGAACAGCCGAAGACGCAGCAGCAGCCGCAGAAGCCGAAGGCACAGCGGCCGGAGGCGCAACCAGGGCCGTCGAATCCTTGGTCCGGTGCCGCCGGCGCCGCCAAGGGCGACAGCCGTCCGCCCGCGGTCGCCCATATCGATAACCTGTACACAGTTCTTGGTCTCGAGCAGGCAGCTGAGTTCGATGAAATCAAGAAGAGTTACCGTAAATTAGCTTTGCGATACCACCCCGACAAGAATCGGGATCGTCCGGAATGGGCGGAGAAAAATTTCAAGCAGGTTCAAGATGCCTATGACACGCTGAGTGACCCGCAGAAGAGGAAAATATACGACGCAGAATTGTCCGCGAAAAAGCACGCGGCGCAATATCAGGCGCACCATCAGGGTCAAGGATCGGGTGGCCACGGGTACCAGAATCAGCCGTCATCCTCCTCGCAGCCCTATCGACCGGAGCACTATGGGCACACTTACCACTATCAGCAAGCAGGTCCGTCGCCGGCGTACGGTCCGCAGATGCGGGTCAGGAGGCCTGCCGGGTGGGTGACCGGGCAGAGCAGTTCCGGGCAGAGTTTCTATTTCCGGCCTCGTGATCCCCATCAGCAGCCGGTGTACGGCTGGCGGGACTCGGGTCACGGAAACTACAGCGCGGCCATCGGTGTCTCTTTTGTGACCGGCCTGGACGGCGCGGACATGGCGTTGGGGTTCGCGAATCGGGTGTGGAAGATCGACAAGATCGTCCGGACCATGCCTGGTGAGGGTGTCACGAGAGCGTTCAACAAGCTACGTGACGGTACCTGGGTGAATGCACCGTGGTGGAAGGATTACCTGTTCAGGAGCGATGCGCGTGGTAAGGGGCCGACCATCATCGACTACCACGGTCATCCGGACGCGGCCAATGTGACCTTGCCGGTCAACAGCATGGTCATGACTCCCGACGGCGGGCTCTGGTCCTTGATCAATGACTTGCCGCTGGTAGTGGACGGTGAAAACTTCGCCCATGTCCAGGATGCCTCCTGGGTTTTCCGGGAAGTTTACAAAACCAACCCGTATGGTTCGTTCGCTCACACGGCATGCCTGGTTGCCAGGGGCTCATTTGCCGAGAAGTACCTCGATGCGATTGGCTTCCTGGGTAACGGAAGGCGGCGCGGCTATGTGAACGAGTCGCACTTCGCGATGGATGACATCCAGTTCTCCATCAAGCGCGAAAAGGACTACGACGGCGTTATCGGGGTTATCAACAACGGAGGATTCATGACCGGATACCCCAGGACCGAAAACTTCGAATCCCAGCTGGTCGACCGTCCTGACACGCGCTACAGCAAGGAAGAGGTGCGGCGGATCAGGAGGCAGGAACAGGGCGATCGGGAAGAGAGGGGCGGGCCCTCGTCCGGGCAAGCCTGAACGAGCGCGGTGGAGCACTGACGGCCATGATGGGTGAACCAGCCCGCCGGGAGCACACGGGTACCAGGCCGGCCCGTGGTGGACACGAAGAGGATCGAAGATGGTGATGACGATGGAAGAGCCCGCACGGCTGGCCGCGGCCTGGCTCGATCGGACGTACGGGGGGCGAGTGGAGCTCGCCGATCCACGGCCTTTCGCGGAACAGCCACAGGCGTGGCTGTTCACCTGCCAGTACACCGGACAGCCGGAGGAGCCGATGCTGGCGGCGACGCTGGCGGTGCCGAAGGACGGCGCGGAGCCGTTTCCGGTGGCCAACGCCGATCCGCTGGACGAGGAGCTGAACACGCCGGACGGAACGGACTCCTGGCGGCGCCGGATCAACGCCCGTAACTGCCTGATCGCCACCGACGCGACGCTGCGTCGTCAGCCCGCCACCGCGTTGCCGTGGCGGCCGGAGGACGAGGCACCCGGCTGGTGGGACCGGCTGGTGAGCGAGGCTTTCCCCGACGCCGAACGGGGCGTCTGCACGACCTGGTCGCAGGTGGCGTCCGCGGTGGCGGCCGGGGGGCCTGGCACGAACGCGGCGGTGTGGTTGCGCCGGCAGCGGGACGGGATACCGGTTACCGGTCATCTGCTGTACGTGCGGTACTGGGAGGGCAGCGCGGTGGTCCTCGACGCGGTGCGCGGCGAGCTGGCCAGCATCGACGACAGCGAGGTCGCCGAACTCAGGGTGGCCAGGTTCCACCGTCCCGAGGTCGACGAGTCCGCGGCTCCGTCGTATCCCTGGCAGCGGCCCGCGCCGGATTTCGAGAGCGCGGTGGCGAAGGCGAACGACTGGCTGGAGCACGCGTATTCGGGTGCGGCGGTGCTGGTCGATCCGGCGCCGGTCGACGAAACCCGTCGAGGCTGGCTGTTCGCCTGCACCACCCGGGCGTTCGCGGAGACCGGGGACTGGCGGGAGCAGATGCTGGACGCGGCCCTGGTCGTTCCGAAGGCGGCGGGTGAGCCGCCGTTCGGCCTGCCCAACTCCGATCCCTGGCCGTGGATGGCGCAGTGGGACGAAGGGCAGGAAAATCTGTCCGATCTGCCTGCCTCGGGTCCGGCCGCGTGGTTTGCCGCCACCATGGGGCAGATCGGTGAGGTGCTCAGCGCGAACGAATATCCGGGCTGGGCCGAGGCGATGGAAGAGATCGTCAACTTGCCCGATGAGGCACGAGCCGTCGTGTGGGTGCGCAGGAAGGATTACCGTGACCGGGAAACGGTGGGGAATCTGATCGTCGTGGCCCATGAGGAGGACGGCGTCCGGTTCGTGGACGGGATGGCCGAGAACGGCACGGCCACCTTCGAGGCGAACGCGGCCGGTGTGCACGTGATCCGGTACCGGTGAGGGAGAACGACATGGCGAAGAAGGCACCCGCGGCCAAACGGACCGTGGACGTCGAGTTGCCCACCGGTCCGGACAGCGGCGAGCCGATAGAAGCCGAGGCCGGGCTCGATCAGCCGGAGCGGACCGAAGTGCTGCGGGCCGGGACGGACGAGGCCGCAGCCGAGGGGGTCGAGGGCGAGGAGGGTGGGGAAGACTCGCTCGACCTGTCCGATCACTGGGTTTTCATGATCGACCCGGCGTGGAAAGCGGCCGACGAGAAGGATCAGCCGCCGATCGAGGCGGTGGTCGGTGGCTGGTACGTCGACGACGACGGGGAAACCGGGTTGTTCCGGCCGAACCCGGACTACCAGCCCTCGCAGCCGGATCTGCCCACCGACCCGGTGGACGCCGCCCTGCAGCTGGTGGTGCGCGGTGAGGTCGACGGCGACGAGTTGCTGAAGGCCCTGCCGGACATCGTCTACGGCGTCGCGCTGGACGAGGACGGCACGCCGGTCGTGGCGCTGTCCCCGGACGACGTCCCGTCGGTGCTGGTGACCACCGCGCCGGCGCACCGGGAGCGGGTGAACGTGTCCGGCTGGATGGAGGTCACGATGGGGGAGCTGGCCGAGGCGCTGCCCGACGAAGGCATCGACGTCCTGCTCAATCCCGGCGCGCCCGCCTCGATGCGGCTGCTCGCCGGAACGATGAAGGAATCCGCGACGGCCTCGGCCAAGTAGGTACCTACCGATCAGGGAACCATGACCGAACTCTGGGAGGAAGCCGCTGGGGACTTCCCCGCAGCGGTCAGGAAAGCCGAGCACTGGCTCGGGTTCGCTCATGCCGGGAACGTCCGGCTGGTCGACCCGGCGCCTGCCGACGAGACCGCGCGCGGCTGGCTGTTCGCGACCACCACGCGGCGGTTCCTCGCCACCGGCGACTGGCGTGATCAGCTGCTGGACGCGGCGCTGGTGGTTCCCAAGGCCGAGGGCCAGGCTCCGTTCGGGCTCCCGAACGGGAAGCCGTGGACCTGGCTGCGGTTGTGGGATGCCGGGGCCCTCGGGCTGCCCGACCCGCCCGTGGCCGCCGGAATCGCCTGGTTCGCCCCCGCGGTTGCCCGGCTGGGCGAGGTCGAAAGTGTCCAAGCCTGCCAGGACTGGGCCGGCGCACTCGACCGGATCGCCGGTTTCCCCGCCGGAACGCGCGTGCTGATCTGGTTGCGCCGCAAGGACGATCGCGGCAGGGAAACTGTCGGCCGGTTGCTGGAGGCGGTCGCCGACGACGACGGCGTCCGGTTCGTCGACCCGGCGGCCGAAGACGGCGAACCGCTCGTCGGCCCCGACCCGTTCGAGCTGCGGGTCGTCCGGATCGCCGCGTCGGCACCGACAGCCGAACCCAGCCCGTCACCGGGCACGGACAGGACTGGCGCGCCGGTCACTTCGCCGTCCACGCCCGAGGGCGGGTTCTGGCAGGACGACGCTTTCTAGGCCCCTTCGCCGTCTCGGTGGATTTTCGGGCACTCATCGTGGACGGATTCTCCTTGGGCAGCCGGTTCTCTCGCCCCGGGGATCTACCGTCGTCCCCAGGACGGCCAGGTTGCGCGACCCGAAGGGGGATCCGATGCCCTTGCTGACCCGGCTCCGCCGGTCTCCGCGTGCCGGGAAGCGCGGCGCCGTGAGCGAAATGGGCGACGCCGTCGTGGTGCACGGAGGCGACGGCGGCACGGACGAGGCTCGCGTGCTGGCCGCGTCGCTGGCCGCCGACCCCGAACACCAGGTGGTGGTGGCGGATCTGCCGCCCGAGTCCCCGGTCGAGACCTGGGAGTCCTTCGCGGCGTCGCTGCCCAAGGACAAGCGCCCTCTCCGCCTGGTACCCGGACGGCAGCCCCTCGAGATCGGCGCGTCGGTCGCGCCCTGGCTCGCCCAGCGGATCGGCCGCCCCGTGCTGGCCCCGTACGGCAGGGTGCACCAGGGCGACTCGGGCGCGTTGTTCGTGCATTCCGGGCCGCGCACCGGGTGGGGATGGTTCCGGCCGGGCCAGGCTCCGGAGTGGGCGGCGAAGCGCTTTCCCAGCCCGGCTTGGGAGTCACCCGCGCTGGCGGAGGTCGCGGCGGCGGGCGCGAAGGCGGTGGCCGAGCCATTGCCCGCCGGGATGTGGATCCACCCGGCGGGCGCGGACGAGAAGTTCGCCCGCGAACGCCTCCGGTTGGTCGCCACCCTGCCCTGCCAGCCGGGCACTCCGGTGATCGCGGTGGGCAGCACCGACGTCCCCGGCCTGGAACTGGGCGACGTCGCGGCGTTCTGGCGGGCCCTGCCGCCCGAGGTGCGCGGCAGCGCCTGGTTCGTGCTCCTCGGTGGGGTCACGGTGCCCGAAGGCGGTGCGACCGGTCCGGCGCTGGCGGCTGCGATCGGTGCGGAAGCGTTGTGCTACAACGGATTCCCTGTCGGATCACCGGACGCATCGGAGGTGGTCACGACGCGGCCGGACGGCGGCCAGGGGTGGTCCCCCTTCGGGCGGGGTTTCGCGTACCGGCCGGGTGACACCCGGCCCCGATTGCGTGCCCATCGCACACCGGCCGGCGACCTGCACGAGATCGTGCCGGGTGTCTACCGGTCCACGCCGGACGTGGTGGTCGAGATCGTCCAGGCCGGGCTGTGGGTCCGGTCGCTGGAAGGCACCGGTGAAGACACCGGCGGCGCGGCGCGGTCGAGGCCGGTGGATCCGGCGGGCCCACTGGTGCTGTACGAAGCGACCGACCCGGCGAAGGCCGAACGGCTGCGGGCCGCCGCCGAGGATCTGGTCGAGCGGCTCGATCCGGCGGTGCGGCCGGTGACGCGGGTGCTGCCCATCGGGACACCGGTGGATGGCCAGGGAGAACTGACGGCTCGGTTGTCCACGGCGTCGCCGTTCGAGGACGAGCTGGCCGAGCGGACGACCCGGTTGACCACGACGCCGCCGAAGGGGGAGCAGACCGCGCGGCTGACGGCCGCACCGGCGGACGGACAGAGCGAGCCGACGACTCGGCTGGCGACAGTCGCGGCGCGGCCGGGGAACGGGCAGGAGGAACTCACAACGCGGATGGCGGTGCGGGCGGTGCCCGCGGCGCGGCCGGAGGACAAGCCGGAAGCGCTGACGACCCGGATGGCGACGCAGGCGGTGCGCGCCGCGGCAGCGCCGGAACAGCCGGAACAGCCGGAAGAACCGGTGGCCGCGGAAGAGCCGGAGGACGGCGAACTCGCGGACACCGCGTTGCCGATCCTGTCCCGGATGATGGAGACCGTGGTCATGCCGGTACCGGCGGCTCTCCGGGCCCCCGCGCCGAGTTCCGCGCCGAACCCCGCCCCGTCCCGCCTGTCGGCCCGGCTGGAAGGACGCACCGATGAGCGACGCCGCTGAACAGAACCAGATGGTGGCTCTGATCGATCCCGGGTGGACGGCGACCGAGGAGGTTCCCGAGCCGCCGATCGAGTCGCTGGTCGGGGCCTGGCCGCTGTTGCCGGACGGCGATCGTGGCCTGTTCCTGCCGAATCCGGCCTACCGTCCGTCCACACCGGACTCACCGCTCGACCCGGTGGACGCGGCGCTCGGCCTGATCTCCCGCGGCGAAGCCGATGCCGAGCTGTTGCCCGAGTTGTTGCGGAAAGCCGTGTTCGGCGTCGCGGTTGACGAAGAGGGCGTCGCGATCGTGCGTCCTGCGCCCGATGGCGTGCCCTCGGCGCTGGTGACGACCGCCTTCGGTCACCGCGACCGTGTGATGGCCGCGGACTGGCTGCCGATGACGCTGCCGCAACTGGCCGAAGCGCTCCCGTCACACGGTGTCGACGTCCTGCTCAACCCGGGGGCGCCGACCTCCATGCGCCTGCTCGCCGACGCCGTCCGTGCCGCCGTGGCCGAAGAGTAGCCGAAGGACGCCTTCAGTGCGTTGGCCGCGGTGAAGGACGCTTTCAGTGCATCGAGTCCACCGTTAAGGGACCGGCATCGGCGCGTTGGGAACGCGTGAAGACAGTGGCACTCGCGGCCCGGTTTTCGTTGACTGGTAATCGTGGCTCCTGCTTCCGCACTCGACGGACCGACCGGTGGTTATCGCAACGCACCCACCTCCGCTCCCGGCATCGACCCCTTCCCGGCGAACACAGATCCACAGTGGACACCACAACCGGGCGGCGTCCTTTCGCTGGACCCGAGCGAACTGTCGGGCGCGGTGGCCAAGTTCCGAGAGGCCGCGGCAGCGGCGTCCCGCGCCGCGAGCAGCGCCCCGCGCACCGGTGACGGAACCGCGTACGGCGTTGCCCCCTGGGGATCGGACCCGTTGGGCGCGGCCTTCGACGGCCGGTACGCGGACCCCGCCGAGCACTTGCCCGCCGCGCTGGAAGCGCTTTCCAAGCTGCTCGACGGAACGGCTGATCAACTGACCCGCATCGGGCACCGTTTCGCCGAAACCGACGAACACGCCGCGGACACCGTCCGGAGGATCATGAGGTCCGATGCCCGCGACTGAGGTCCCGTCCGGTGTTCAGCACCTGCTGGAATTCCTGATCGGGAACGACTGGCCGGAAGGAAACCCCGACGACCTCAGGCAGCTCGCCACCCAATGGCGGGTCACCGCGAAACAGGTCGAGGTCGTCCAGGATCTGGTTCGCGAGGGCGCGCACCGCGTCGATCGGGCGCTGGAAGGTCAGACGCAGCAAGCGTTTCAGGCCTTCGTCGCGCCGTTCACCACCCCGGACGGCCACCTCGACGCGCTCCGGAAGGGATGTCTGGGGTTGGCGGACGCCGCGGACGAGATGGCCGTGCAGATCGAGATGCTGCGCATCATCGTCATTCAGCTCCTGGTCCTGCTCGTCATCCAGATCGCCGCGGAGATCGCCGCCGCGCCGTTCACCTTCGGCGCGTCACTGGCGAGCATTCCCGGCGAGATGGCCGCGACTCGAGCTGCCGCCATCATCGTGATCCGCCGGGCCGTCATCGGGCTCGTCAGTCACCTGGCCGCCTCCCTGCTCGAACAGGTCGGCGTGGTCTTCCTCGCCCAGTTCATCCTCAGCTGCCAGCACAAACTCTCCGGATTCCGCGGTGACATGTTCAAGACCGCCGCCGTCAACGCCGTCGTCGGTGGCGCGGTCGGCCTCGGCGCGGGCGCGGCGGGCAACCTCGCCAAGAACGCCGCCGCGAAGTCGTTGCGTGACCACATACCCGCGGCACGCCACCTCGACGGCACCCCGCCCACGAACTGGAAGGACGCGGGCAAACACTTCGCGCTCAACGCGCCCCTCGATGCCGGGTTGGGCGCGGCGACCGGCGTCGCCGAGGCAGCCGCCCAGGACGCGGCGTCCGGCTCGTCGGGCGACGAGGTCTACGGGGCCGAGAACGGCGCCTTCACCGGCGCGCGCGACGCCGCGCACAACGCCTTCAACCCGCACAGCAAGTTCTCGACGAATCCCGCGTACTACCTGGACAAGGCGCTCAACGAGCGCTTCGACAAGCCCAAGACCCCGCCACCGGACGGCCAGGGGCCGCCCCGGCTCCCGGAGGTCCGTCGTGAGGACTGGGACGCCTGGGCCAACGGCACGATCGGCGCGATAGAACGAACCTCCTAGATCCGGCGGTTAAACTTCCTGATGTGCGGACCCGACCGACACTGAGCTGGACGCCCACCGGCGATCCGCTGCCACGCACGGCCGAGCTGGGCGCCGTCGCCTGCCTGCTCCGGCAGGGTGGCGTGCTGGTGCTCAGCGGGGCGGGGCTGAGCACGGAATCGGGCATCCCCGACTACCGGGGCGTGGCGGGCAGCCTGCGCAAGCACACCCCGATGACCTACGGCGAGTTCGTCGGCAGCGTCGAGGGCCGACGTCGCTATTGGGCACGCAGCCATCTCGGCTGGCGCACGATCGTTCGCGCCCGGCCCAACAGCGGCCACCACGCGGTGGCCCGGTTGCGCGCGCTGGGGCACGTGTCCGGGGTGATCACCCAGAACGTGGACGGGCTGCACCAGGCCGCGGGCACTCCCGGCGTGGTGGACCTGCACGGCAGCCTGTATCGGGTGATCTGCCTGTCCTGCGGGCGGATCAGCCCCCGGGAGGAGCTGGACCGGCGGCTGCGCGCGGCGAACCCCGGCTTCCGGGCCGCGGTGGCCACGATTACTAATCCGGACGGCGATGTGGACCTGCCCGAGCACGAGGTCGCCGGGTTCGCCGTGGTGGACTGCGACGGCTGCGGCGGCGTACTCAAACCCGACGTCGTGTTCTTCGGCGAGAACGTGCCGCGGCCGCGGGTCGACCAGTGCTACCGGATGGTGCGGGACTGCTCGGCGTTGCTCGTGCTGGGCTCGTCCCTGACCGTCATGTCCGGCCTGCGCTTCGTCCGGCGTGCGGCCGCGGCGGGCGTTCCGGTCGCGATCGTCAACCAGGGCGTGACGCGGGGCGACGAGCACGCGGCGGTGCGTGTCGACCGGCCGCTGGGCGGCGCGCTGACCGAACTGCTGGCCACGCTCGAAGGAATCGCTTCCTAGGCCGAGCGCTCGTCCGGTGGGTCAGTCCTCGACCCAGCCGTGGTCGCGGGCGACGGCCACCATGCGCTGCCGCACTGCGACCAGTTGCGCGCCGGTCAGGGTCGGCGCCGCTTCGAGCAGCGCTTCGATCAGCTCCGATTCCAGTTCGGCCAGTGACAACACGTCACACAGTTCGTCCTCGTTCCCGGCCCGCGCGGGTGCCGGCTGGACCGCCGGTGCCGCCTGCGTCCGCTGCGGCTGTTCGAGCAACCGCACCCGTGATGCCTTGAGACCCCGCTCACCCTCTTCGGGAACGAATTCGACCTCCACTCCCGTACTGAGCAACTGCTTGTCGAAATGGAGGTCGTTCACATGGAGAAACACATCTTCGCCACCGTCGTCGGGTGAAACGAACCCATAACCGCGAACATCGTCGAACTTGATGACCGTACCCGTAGCCACTTGTATCCCACATCCCACATCGTCCATCCCCGCGGTGCCAACCAGTCACCACGACACCGGGGGTCACACCCAGGGTACCTCGCTGTCGTACGCGGCCGGGCTCGAGTCGTGCGGAGTCCGCAATGGACAGAGGCCATGCGGGAACGCTCATCCGGCCTTACGGGACCACTCGGACAGGGCGGGGGCCGGCTCGCGCGCGGCTCGTGCCTCCGCGGCCAGCATCGCGTCCTGTTCCCTGGTGATCCGCGCCATGACATCCTCGATGTCGACGAAGTCGTCGGAAATATCGTTCATCATCGGGTGCACCTCTTTCGGGCTGGACCTGACTGGAACCAGCTAACCGCCTCGCGGCGTCGATCACCACGGTTGTGCCCGTTTGGGTACGGCGGCTGTACTTTCCGCTGGCGGAGAGGGGACTCGCGGGCAAGCACGCTGCCCGGATGTGCCGAAGACGCCCCTCCGGTGCAACCGGCGCGAGGTGCCCGTACTCGGTGTCGCGCGTTGGATCGGCGTGGTTCGCCGGTATTTCCGGACAGCCCCGGCTGTCCGTCGGGGCAGTCGACGGCGGAACCGGGGGAAGTGCTGGCTACCGTCACTCCGACGGTCCGCGTCGAAGGAGAACCGGCTGTGTTGTTCGCGTTTCGCTTGTGGCGGCGCCCGTGGGGCTCGACGGCGTGGCTGCCCGATCCACGTCTGCTGCTGGAGGTGGACGCCGGGGAAAACGCGGTGCCGGAACAGCTTTCCTGGGGTACCGAGGACGGCGCGCAGACCGCGATCGGCTTCGCGCCGGACATGGCGAGCTGTTACGGGCATCGCCGCACCGCACGCGGCGGCGTGGTGGAGGTGCGCGGCGAGCGCGACGACCCGTCCGGCGGGGGCCGCGGGTACGAATTCCGCACGGAGATCGAGGACACCCATGGCCGGAATCCCGCGGGGCGGCTGCGGTTACTGGTCGAGGCGGGCAGCGAGGCTCCCTTGCTGTGGGCGACCTGGCAGGACCGGGCGGGTACCACCTGTTCGGTGGCGCTGCGTTCGGTGAGCCGGTCCGGCAGGGCGGATGTCACCGATCTGGTCACCGCCGTGCTGGTCACGGACGAGTACCGCGACGCGGGCGAGGTCGCCGTGAACCTCGTGGATCCCTCGGACAGCAAATGGCTGGCCTCGGACAGCACCGCCCGCGTCGAATTCCGGCTGACGCGGCCGGTCGCGGCGACGGCGTATGTGTTCACCTCCGCCAACGACGAGCCCGGCCGCGATCCGGCGGCGTGGACACTCCGTGGCTCGGCGGACGGCCGGGCCTGGCGGACTCTCGACATCCGCGCCGATCAGTCGTTCGCCGATCGGCATCAGTCCACAATGTACAGAATCGCCGAGCCGGGCCGGTACGACCGCTACCGCTTCGACATCACCGCCAACCATGGCGACCCGTGCCTGCAACTCGAAGCCGTCCGGCTCCTCGCGAGCGGTGGCGGTTTCGTCGGTTACCGTCAGCTCGCGGGCCGAGCGCCGGTCGCCTACCGGGGGACACGGCTCGAGCAGGACAGGCCGGTGCCAGGCGGGGCACCCCGGATCCCGGTGGGCACACCACGGTTGCCGCGGGACTCCTCGACGTTGCTGGTGCGCACCGACTTCTCCGACGACGCCGCGTGGACAGCGCTTTCCCGGCAGGTGACCTCGCCGCATCGGTGTGGCCGTGACACGTTCCACGCGAATGTGGTGCCCGTCGACGACGTCCGGTTCGAGGGGCTGACCGCGGAACAGCTTCTCCAGCTGGTGCCCGCGGGTACGGACTGGCCGGTGCTCTTCGTCGCGGACGGGACGACCATGACGTCGTCCGAGTGTCGTGTACTGGTCATCGGTCTCGAGGACGACAGCTACGGCCAGACCTTCCGCGCCACTCCGCTGGGGGTGATGGATGTCGAGAACAACCTGTCGATGGCCAACAAGGACTGGGAGGATTTCGCGGACCACACGGACGGCGACGGCGTCGTCCGGCACGCGGTCGTGTGCGATCCGGCGTCGCACGACTGACCGGAGTTCGTCAGATCGCTCCGGTGCGGAGCGCGAAGGCGACCGTGTGCGCGCGGTTGTTGAGGCGGTAGCGGGTCATCACGCGGTGGAGAACGTTTTTCACCGTGCTTTCCGAATACGCGAGCTTGGCCGCGATTTCTCCGGTGTCGTGGCCGTCGGCGAGCAGTCGCAGCAACTCGCGTTCGCGTGCGGTGAGGCCGGAGAGCGCGAGGTCGTGCGGTGCCAGCACGTCGCGTTGCATCCGTTCGAGATGGGCCAGCAGGCTGCCCTGCACCTGGGGCGGCAGGGCGGCGGCGCCCTGACTGACGGCGAGCACCGTGCGGACCAGTCGCCGGCCCTCGATGGTGCGCCGGGGCAGCAGGGCGGCCATTCCGCACTCGATCGCCGTCATCAGTGCTTCGCCCCGGAAGTGGTCGGTGACGAGCACGCACCGCGGCGGCGATTCGAGACGGGACGCGGCCCGGATCGCGCGCAGGGCGGTGAAAACCTTGTCGCCCAAGGAGTCTTCGACGACCACGAGCACCTCGGCCACCGCGAGTTCGTCGGTGGAGAGCATCTTCAGCCGCGCATCGGTGCCGAGGATGGCCGCCGCGCCGAGCCTGGTCATCGGGTCGGGGGCGTGCACGGCGACAGCCACGACCGGGTCGGCCGCTGGGCGTTGACCGGTGCTGGACATCACGTCCCTCCTCGTGCGACGGCTGATCGGGAGGGCCGTCGATCCCTCCTCGCTTTCGTGAGAAGTTATAACCAGGGAGAGTGAGTGTCAATAGTTAACGTGATAGCTTCTAACGAAATCTTGAGGCTCCTCGGTTCCGGTGGACGCCCGGCGTGGACGCGGCGCGGGGACCGCCAGGCGTCGGCACGCTTGGCGGTCCCCGCTGACCCTTCGAGCCGCGGGTTACGCGGTTTTGCCGATCGGCTTCGCCGGAACGGCCGGGGCGCCCGGCTCCAGCGGCTTGGCGGGCTGGCACTGGATCGGCTTCGCCGGGACGCTGGGAGAGCCGACCGGCACCGGCTTGGTCGGCTGCTCCTGGATCGGCTTCGCCGGGACGGCGGGCGTGCCGGGCTCCAGCGGCTTGGCGGGCTGGCATTGGATCGGCGTGGCCGGCTTGCCGCCGTCGGCGGGCGCGTCCGTGGTGCTGGCGAACGCCGCCCCGCCGGTGCCGAGCATGATGGCCAGGCCCGCGACGGCGAAGGCGCCGCGGCGCAGGAACGAAGACATGGGAGTTTCCCTTCGGTTGGCGATGGACCACGTCCCGGCGATCGTCCGCCGGGACGCTCGCGGCGGCAGGCCGCGATGTGTTCCATGAAGCCAAACCGGGGTTATCGCCGGCCTCTGGTGATCACCATATGGTGGCCATAGGTTCCTGAGTGGACGATGCTGATGCGTTGATACGACAGGGGAGAGTGGGCCATGCGGGTGCTGGTCGTGGAGGACGAAGTCTTCCTCGCGGAGGCATTGGAGTCCGGTCTGCGCAGGGAAGGCATGGCCGTCGACATCGCCCACGACGGAGCCACCGCGCTGGAATGCGTGGCGGTCAACGAATACGACGTGCTGGTACTGGACCGCGATCTTCCTGGGGTGCACGGGGACGAGGTCTGCCGTCAAACGGCTTCCGCCCGGCCGGAGTGCCGGATTCTCATGCTGACCGCGGCCGGACGATCGGCCGACAAGGTCGACGGACTGCGTATCGGTGCCGACGACTACCTCGTCAAGCCGTTCGACTTCCCCGAACTCGTGGCCCGGCTGCACGCCTTGCGGCGGCGCGCCGGCACGGCGCACCCGCCGGTGCTGACCTACGCCGGCCTCTGGCTGGATCCCGCACGCCGCGACGCCCGCCGGGACGACCGCTCCCTGCGCCTGACCCGTAAGGAATTCGCCGTCCTGGAACTGCTCCTGCGCGCGGACGGGGCGGTGCTGAGCGCCGAACAGCTGCTGGAAAAGGCGTGGGACGCCCACGCCGACCCGTTCACCAACGCGGTCCGCATCACCGTTTCCACGCTCCGGCGCAAACTCGGTGACCCGCCGATCCTGCACACCGCCACCGGAGTCGGCTACTACCTTGCCGCCACCCCGTGAGCGTCCACGCCACGCTGCGGCGGAGCCGGCTGTCCATCCGGCTGCGGCTCACCCTGCTCTACGGCGGACTGGTGCTCGCCTGCGGCATCGCGTTGCTGGCCTCCGTGTACTTCCTGATGCGGTACATCCCGGACTACGCTCCGGCGCGGGAACTCCCCAGGGAGGGGATCGCGGTGGTCCCGGCCATACCGGCTCCTCCCGGCGCCATCATCGGCAAGGACGACGTGCTGGGCGCGCTGGTGCGCGTGTCCGGAGTGGCGCTGATCGGGCTCGCCCTGGTCGCGCTCCTGCTCGGCTGGATCATCGCCGGGCGCATGCTCGCCCCTGTCCACCGCATCACGCGGACCGCGCGCACGGTCGCGGGGCACACCCTGGACGAACGCATCCGGCTCGACGGCGCCAGGGACGAGTTCACCGAACTCGCCGACACGATCGACACGATGCTCGACCGGCTGCACACGAGCTTCCAAGCCCAGCAACGGTTCGCCGCCAACGCGTCCCATGAGCTGCGCACCCCGCTGACCACCATGCGCACCATGTTGCAGGTCGCCGCGGCCCACCCGCAGGACCACGACCTCGCCGCACTGGCGCCCAAACTCCTGGCCACCAACGAGCGCAGTATCGCGACGGTGGAGTCCTTGCTCGCGCTGTCCAGGGCCGATCACGGCATGAACGAGACAGCGCCGGTCGACCTCGCTTCGCTCGCCGAGCACGCACTCGACGAGGTCCGGGAGGAAGCGGCCGTGAGCAGGATCGGCGTGCGCGGCGAGGTGGGTCCGGCCCGTGTGGACGGTGACAAGGACCTGGTGCACCATCTGCTGATCAACCTGCTGTACAACGCCATCCGGCACAACCACGCCGGCGGCGCCGCCCGGCTGACCATCGTGGCGCGAGGTGAAGACGCGGTGATCACCGTCGCCAACACCGGGGCGATCATCACCGCCGAGGACGCCGCGCGGTTGTTCGAGCCGTTCTATCGCCGGCGCACCCGTACTCGTGCCGGCGGCCATGGCCTCGGCCTGACGCTCGTCCGCGCCATCGCGCACAGCCATGGGGGTACCGCGACGGCCACACCCAACGCCGATGGCGGGCTCACCGTGACCGTCGTTCTGCCCGCCCGCGGACACCAGACAGTGTCGTGAATGGCACATAGGGGACATTCAACGCCGTCAATGTCCCTTTCCCGACACCGTCTTCGGCGTTCACGCTGCCGGCAGGCCGACCCGGACCACCAGGCCGCCTTCGGCGCGAGGCCGGGCGGAGACGCAGCCGCCATGCGCCTCGGCGATCGCCCGCACGACCGAGAGGCCGAGGCCGCTGCCCGGCGGTGGATCCGCCCGGTCGAAGCAGGATCGCCGGAACGGCTCGAACAGCTCGTCGCCCTCGGTGATGTCGACGCGCGGGCCGCCGTTGGCGATTTCGAGGACGCAGGTCGTCGCCGACCCCGCGGTGTGCACGGACACCCACCCCTGTGGTCCATTGTGGACGAAGGCGTTGTCGACGAGGTTGTGCACCAGTTGTTCCAGCAGGACGGCGTCGCCGCGGACCTTGGCCTCGGCGAGTTCCGGCCTGAGTTCGACGGGCCGGTCGGCGCGGGCGAGCCGCTCCCACAGGATGCCGTCGGTGAGTTCGGCCAGATCGACGATGTCGTTCTTCCGCACGGTTTCCACGTTCTGGGCCAGTGCGAGCAAACCCGCGAGCATGCGCTCCTGATGGTCCAGGTTCGCAAGCAGCTTGCGGCCCAGTGCGATGGTTTCCGGATCGGTGCCCGGCCGTGCGATCGCCACCTCGGTGACCGCTCGCTGTGCCGCGACGGGCGTCTTCAGCTCGTGCGCGGCGTTCGCGATGAACCTGCGCTGTCCCGCGAAGGAGCGTTCCAGTCGTGCCAGCATGTGGTCGAAGGCGTCGGCGAGTTCCTTGATCTCGTCGTGCGGGCCGGGCAGCCGGATGCGTGTTCCCAGCTCCTGATCGGCCGCACGCTGGGCGGCGGCGGTGATGGACCGGACCGGGCGCAGCGCCCGCCGCGCCGTGAACCAGCCGAGGACAGCCGCCAGCGCCATGACGGCTCCCAAGGCGATGGCGCCGTTCTGGACCAGCGAGGAATAGGTGACGGTGCCCAGATCGGGAATCGGCGTCGGCGGCGTCGCCGGAAACGGCCTCACCTCCCCGGTGAGCGGGTCGCTGGGCAGTACCCCCGCGGTTCCCATCGGCCGCGCATGGTGCGACAGCAGCATGATCAGGCCGAGCAGCACCGACCCGGTGATCGCGGACAGCGTCGTGTACGCGACCGTCAGCTTGATGCGCAGGGGCCAGCGTTTCATGGGATCCGATACCCGACACCGGAAACGGTTTCGATGACTCCGGGCTCGCCCAGTTTGCGCCGGAGCGAGGCCATGGTGACGCGGACGACGTTGGTGAACGGATTGATGTGCTCGTCCCACGCCGTTTCCAGCAGGGTCTCGGCCGAGACGACCGCGCCGCCCGCTCGGAGCAGTTCCTCGAGCACGATGAACTCCTTCTTGGCCAAGGAAATCAGGCGATCGCCGCGCACCACCCGATGCCGCGCCGGGTCCACGCTGATGCCCGCCCGTTCCAGCACCGGTGGCACTGCGGGCCTGCTGCGCCGTCCCAGCGAACGCACCCTGGCGACGAGTTCGGTGAAGGCGAAGGGTTTCGCCAGGTAGTCGTCGGCGCCGAGTTCGAGCCCGCGGACCCGGTCCGCGACCTCGGACGCCGCCGTGAGCAGCATGACCCGCGTGGCCGGGTGCTCGGCGACGAGCGTGCGGCAGACCTCGTCGCCGTGCACCAGCGGGAGCCCGCGATCGAGGACCACGACGTCGTAGGCGGTACTGAGGCACCGGTCGAGCGCGGCGGCACCGTCGTAGACGACATCGACGGCGAGGGCGTTGTCGCGCAAACCCTCGCCGATCGCATTCGCCATCATCTTCTCGTCCTCGGCCACCAGCACCCGCATGATTCCTCGGTACACGGTGCGTTCGCACCGGGCAAGCGGGAGGTACTTACGCACAAGACTCCGGGGACTTTCGACACGGAAAAGGCCCCGCGGACATCCACGGGGCCTTTTCCGTCAATCGATCAGAGCACCGGAAAAAGTGCCGTGTGGTGCTCGACGGTGCCGAGGGCCACGACCGTCCCGCCCTTGCTCGGCCGCACCTGGCCCGACTCGACGTGGAATTCCGTGGTCGCGCCGGCAGGATTCGTCGGCGTGACGATGCCGCGAACCTCGATGTCCTCGATGGCGGTGCTGTCGCCGAGGTCGAGCGAGGTGCAGGTGCCGGGCTTGACGAGAACGCTCGCGGCGTGCCGGGCAGGGAACAGCACGTAGGCGTCGTAGCTCCCCTTCGCGCAGATAGTGAGCGGCTTGTGGGCGTCCTGCGGCGCGGCGGACGCCGTCCCGGCGAAAGCGAGCGCGGCACCCGAGGCGAGGGCGGCGGTGGCGGCCACGGTCGCCGCGATGCGCTTGGCCGTGGTCGCGGTGACCGACTGGGTGAAACGGTTCTTCGTCATCGGAGATCTCCCAGGTGTTTCCGTTTCCGGGCGTTTCCCGGACCTGGTCGAGTGTGTCGAAGAGGATGATCGCTGACCGCTAGACGACGGCTTATCTTTTCTTTATGGGCACGGCCGATTGTCCGTGAAGGCCTCCTTCGCAGCGCTCAGGGCAGGCAAGGAGGTCTTCACGGCTATTGACTCTCCGCTGGCACTGTTATAGCTTCTAACCATCATGACGGTCACTAACTGGCCGACGAGCCGAGAACCGAGGAGAAGACGATGACCATCACCGCCCCGCGTGCCGACCGTGCCGCCGACCGCATCTCGCTGCCCGTCCTCATCGCCGCCTGGGCCGCCCCGGTCATGGTCGCCGGGCAGTTCGCCTTCCTGTCCGGTGTTCCCATCGCCTTCGTGCTGATCGCCGCCCTGCGCAACCGCCGTGCGCCCGCGCTGCGCTGGTGGGCCGGTGCGCTCGCCGCGGTCTACGCCGTCCTGATGACGCTCTGGCTGACCGGGCCGAGCAGTGCCCCGAGCTTGTCGAAGTACCTGAGCCCCGTCGCCACGGCGCTCTTCACCGTGGCGGGCGTCGCGGTCGCCGTCGCGCACCACGTGCTGCGCAGGCGCTCGTCCGCGCGCGGCTGACCGGCGAGGGGATTTCGGGTCCCGCCCGCTGCCTCTTCGGCCATTTCGACTGGCTCCGGGTGACCGCACGTGTTACTGATGATCAAGGTGTCGACGAGGCCACAGTCGGCCGGACTGTCCGAAGCGGACTGTCCACTGGAGAAGGGGAAGCGGCTGATGACCGTCCGAGGAGCGTCCCTGGTCTTCGTGGCCGGTGCGGCCGCCGCTGCCCTGGTCACCGCACCGGCGTCCGCGGCACCGGCCGCGTCCGGGATCAAGTGGGCCGAGTGTGCCCCGGAACTGGGCGCGCCGCGGGGGACCGGGTGTGCCACGATCGACGTTCCGCTCGACTACGCCCAGCCGTCCGGCAAGCAGATCAAGCTCACCCTGTCCGCGGCGGGCTCGCTCGACGCCCCGGACGTCCTGGTGGTCAACCCGGGCGGGCCCGGTCAGTCCGGTATCGGCACCGCCAAGCTCATCTCCTCCTCGATGCCGCCCGAACTCCGGGACAAGTACCTGGTCGTCAGTTTCGACCCGCGCGGTGTCGGCGCCAGCGCGCCGGTGAACTGCGGTGACACCTCGGGTCTCTTCCCGCATCCCATGCCGCCCAACAAACCCGCGAACGCGGAGACCGAAGAGCAGCGGGTGGGCATCGCGCGGAACATCGCCGCCGCTTGCGCGCAGCACGCGGGCGACCTGCTGCCGCACATCACCACCCAGAACGCGGCGCGGGACATGGACCGGATCCGGCTCGCGCTCGGCAAGTCCAAACTGGACTATCTGGGATACTCGTACGGTACGAAGCTCGGTGCGACCTACGTGACGATGTTCCCCGCCACCAGCGGCCGGATGGTGCTGGACAGCGTCGTGGACCCGACGCTTTCCGACTACCGGATGGGGTTCCAGCAGAACCCCGCGCTGCAGCGGCGCGCCGGACAGTTCTTCGCCTGGACCGCGGCACGCGACTCCCAGTACCACCTCGGGACCAGCGGCGAGGACGTCGGCCGTACCTGGAACGACGTTCGCGCTGAGCTGGCCGCGCATCCCGCCGCGGGCAAGGTGGGCGGCGCCGAACTGGACGACATGCTCGCCTCGGCGATGTATGTCGAGGCTTCCTGGTCGTCGCTGGCCGACGCTGTCGCGCGGCACCGCAAGGGCGATTCCAGCGGGCTGATCACCGTCGTGGGCAATCTCGGCATGGATCACGTGGACGGTCCGCTGCTCGCCTACAACTGCGTCGACGAGAAATGGCCGGCGGACTGGCGAACCTGGCACGACGACACCGTGCGTTCGGATCGGGGCGCCCCGCTGTTCGCGTGGCTGAACACCTGGTACTCGGCGCCCTGCGCGTTCTGGAAGGCGCCGACCGCGCCGCCGATGCGGATCGGTGCCGGGAAAACTCCGCCCGTGCTGCTGGTACAGGCCAAGGACGACGGGGCAACGCCCGCCGAAGGCGCCCGGCACATGCAGCAGGCGCTGCGCGGTTCCCGGCTGGTCCTCGCCGACAGCGGCAACCACGGGCAGTTCCTGTTCGACCGTAATCCCTGCGTCGACAAGCCTGTCGCCGACTATCTGCTCACCGGCAAACTGCCCGACGCCGATGTCCGGTGTCCAGCCCCGCCGAATCCGTAATCGCGGTATTCCTGGGTGGATCTATAGTCCGTGAAGGCCTCCTTACCGGCGCCCCGACCCCGGCAGGAGGCCATAACCCCCAGATTGGCCGGGGGGGGAGTTGCGGGGACAAAGCACCAGAAGTGACCGTGGATTTAT
>NZ_JBHYIK010000002.1:242347-290918 GCF_042739735.1 Amycolatopsis sp. NPDC059027
GTGTCGTCGCTGTCTCTGCGCGCGCCTCGCGAGAGTCCCCAGCGGGAGTGGCGCACCACCACACCACCCGGGGCACTTGTGCCCGGCTGGTGCTTCGGCGGAACATTCACCCTTTTGCAAGCTTGTATTCAGCTGCTTTCCGGTCATAGTGTCCCCTTGTCGTGAATAGTAATCCTGGGGTGTAACGCAAAGTACACGACGTCTCTGTCGAGCTTCCCGAGCGTCCCCCTGAGATCGCGCTGGTGTGCTTTCTGAATTGAGAAAGCGCTTTCAGAACGCCCGTAGTTCGCTTGTGTTCATTTCGGAGCATGGGAGACGGATATGACATCGATCGGTGACCTGCCGAGAGTGCCGAGCCCGGTGGCCGATGCGGCGCCGAGGCCGGACCTGGGTGAACACCGTCCCAGGGCGACGCTGGCGACGCGGTTCCCCGCCAGCGTCGACGAGGTCCGGGAAGCCGTACGCGCCGCCCGAGCCGAAAAGATCCCGCTGTATCCCCTGAGTACCGGGCGCAACTGGGGGATGGGCTCCCGGTCTCCGGTGGTCGACGGCTGCGCCGTGCTCGACCTGAGCCGGATGAACACCATCCGCACACTCGACCTCGACGAGGGCTACGCCGTGGTCGAACCCGGCGTCACGCAGCGGCAGCTCGCCGAGCGGCTGGAGGGCACGCCCTGGATGCTGAACGTGACCGCGGGGTGCGCGGACGCCGGCGTCGTCGGCAACATCCTCGAACGCGGTGACGGCACGATCCGCGGGCGCACCGAGGATCTGCTGGGCCTGGAGGTGGTGCTGGGCACCGGTGAAGTCCTGACGACGGGAGGCCTCGACCGGTACGACCGGCGCGCGGGCCGCGTCGCGGGCCCCGACCTGACCCGGGTCTTCCAGCAGTCCAACCTCGGAGTCGTCACGGCCGCGGCGATCAGCCTGATTCCCCGGCCTGAGGCGATCACGCTCGTCCACGCGACCTTCGCCCGCGACGCGCTCGGCGCGGGGGCGGGCGCCTTGGTCCGGATCGGCAGGTCACGGGTACCGGAACACGGGATGCTCCGGCTCAAGGAACTCTTCGTCGTCCCGGACCGTGGTGCCGCCGCCGTCCCGCCCGCCGCCGACCAGGGCAGGGTGACGATTCAGGTGCCGCTGCTCGGTTCACGGGCCGCCGTAGAGGATGCGGAAAGCGCTATCCGGGCTGTCTTCCGGGACGCCGCCACGCCGGTGTCCGTGCGTGTGCTGGACACGGCGACGACCACGGAAGACGACCCCTTGTACGCGCGTGCCCAGTTCGCGCGTGGCGTACCGACCTGCGACGCGCTGCGGGCGGGCCTGCGTGTGCGAACCTGCGCGGAAGCGGACGAGGCGCCCGTGGGGTGGCTCATGTTCCTGCCGACGGTGCCGCTACGCCGCGAGAGCCTGGTCACCGCCGTCGAGCTGATGCGTGCCGAGTCCGAACGACACGGAACCGCGAGCATGCTCGAGTTCAACGTGATCTCCCAGCACTCCACCAACATGGTCGTGCAGGTTCCGTTCGTCCGGGAACCGGACGCCATCGAACGGGCCCACGCGCTGCGCTTCGCGGCAAGGGAAGCCTTCCTGCGCGCGGGTTTCCCGGTCTACCGGTCGAACATCGACCAGCAGGATTCGGAGCTGGCCGCTCGTTCGGCCGGCTACCGGGACGAGCCGCTCGGCGGCCTGAAACATCTCTTCGACCCGGACGGCATCATCGCTCCCGGGCGTTACCTGGCGGTGCCCCGATGAACGACCGGACGCGGACGTCGGACGTCGACGTCGTCATCCTCGGCGCGGGGATCAGCGGATCGCTGCTCGCGATGCTGCTGGGGCGGCAGGGCCTGCGGGTGGCGCTGGTCGAGGCGAAGCCCACCGTCGGCACGAAGGGTGCCGATTTCCTCAAGCCGCGCGGCCTGCGCATCCTCGCCGAGCACGGGCTGCTCGACGTACTGCGGTCCCAGGGCGCGTTGCAACGGGCCACGATCGACTTCCACCACGACGGCGCCCCCTTGCTGTCCTACGACTTCGCCGAGCACACCGGCCTGGGGTACTACCTCGTCGTCCCCTACGCCGAGACGGTCCGCGCGGTGCTCGGGGCATGCGCCGAGTTGTCCACTGTGGATATACGCTTCGACACCTCCCTGGTGGACATCCACACCGAGGGCTCGACGGTGACCGAGGTCGGGCTTTCCGACGGCACCCGGCTGAAGGCGCGGGCGTTCGTCGACTCCAGCGGCTCGGGTACGCCGCTGCGCGACCTGATCGAACCGGACCGCCGGGTGATCAGCTACGACCACGGTTTGTGGATGACCACGATCCCCGGCACGCGGACCCGCGGTCAGCTCTACTTCAGCTCCGACCGCTGGCTCGCCTACTTCTACTCCGTGACGGCGGACTCGGCCCGGGTCTTCGTCGGGGTGCCCAGCGAACTCGAAGAGGCGGTGTTCCTCCGGCAGTCCCTTGACCTGGCAACGAAACTGGCTTCCTTCGTCACGGACGAAGACGGTATCGCAGCGCTCGACGCCAGCGCCTTCGAGCGCGCGCCGGTGTCGGCCTTCACCAGCGGTCCGTATCACCGCGGCAACGCGGTGCTGCTCGGCGGCAGCACGTTCGGCTGCCACCCGATGACCGGGCAAGGGATGAGCTACACTATGGAGGACGCGACGGTCCTGGCCGCGGTCCTCACCGAAGCACGCGACGCGCACGAACTGGACCGGCTGCTCGAACAACGCTACGAACCCCGGCGCGCCGTCCACATGCGACTGGTCGAATACGGCGACAACCTGGCCCGCCGCTATCACGACAGGGACGCCTACCTGGGCGTCCACGACGTGGTTTTGCACGGCGGGGACGTGTGATGGCGACGCGCACGGCCGCGTTGTTGAGCGCGACGTTCATGCTGTTCCTCGATGTTTCGATCGTCAACGTCGCTTCTCCCGCCATCCGGCAGGATCTCGGCGCGTCCACCGGAGCCGTGGAACTGGTGGCGTCCGTTTACACTCTGGCCTTCGCGTGCACGCTGATCACGGCCGGGCGGCTGGGGGATCGGTACGGCTATCGCCGTCTGTACCTGATCGGCATGGCGGTCTTCACGCTGGCCTCGGTGTTCTGCGCGGTGTCGTTCAGCATCGAGTGGCTCATCGGTTCCCGGGCGCTCCAAGGCTTCGGCGCCGGGGTGATGGCTCCCCAGGTTCTCTCGATCATCCAGCGGACATTCCCGCCCGAGCAGCGAGGACGTCTCTTCGCTGCTTACGGCTCGGCGATCGGTCTCGCGACCGTTACCGGGCCGGTGCTCGGCGGCCTGCTCGTCCAGCTGCGCGTTCCCGGACTCGACTGGAGACTGGTCTTCGCGATCAACCTGCCGGTCGGGATCGCGGCGTTGTGGGGCCTCCGGCTGCTGCCCGAGTCGCCACCGGGGGAGCGGACAGCGCTGGATCTCGCGGGTGCGGCGTTGTCCGTGATCACACTGGGCCTGCTCGTCTACCCTCTCGCCGTCGGCCACTCGGCGGACTGGCCCTTGTGGACGGTCGTGATGCTCTGCGCCGCTCCAGTGGCGCTCGCGGTCTTGGTCGCACACCAGCTCTCCAGGGAGCGCCACGGCCGGTGGCCCTTGCTGAAGCTGGTCTTGGTGCGCGATCCCGGATTCCGGGCCGGACTGGTCGCCGTGGCGGCCTTCTTCGCCGGCGTGCCACCGTTCTTCTTTTTTCTTTCGGTGTATCTGCAGACGGGCTTCGGGCATTCCGCGCTGGCCGCCGGTCTGACGCAACTCCCGTTCGCGGTGGCCACCGGGGCCGCGTCGCGATGGTCGGCGCCCATCACGTCCTGGCTGGGACGCGGTGTCCTGGTGAAAGCGACCGGGGCGCTGGCGCTGTCGATGCTCGCGCTCGCGGCGATTGTGGACATGCGAGGTGCCGACGTGCAGCCATGGGAGCTGGCCGTGCCCATGGCTGTGGGTGGTGCGTGCTTCGGCGTGTTCACCACGACGGCGTTCGCGCAAGCTCTGTCCCGCGTACCACCGGACGCGACCGGATCCGCGTCGGGGCTGCTCACCACCGTGCAGCAGGCCGCCGGTTCGCTCGGCCTCACCGTCGGTGGCGTCGTGTTCTACCTGGCTTCTCCCACGGCCGCGCTCGCGGGTGAAGCCACGGTCGTCCGCGATAGGCATGTCACCGGATTCACCGATCTGCTGCTCTACGAGGCGGTGGTGTTCGCACTGGCCTGCGTGGCCAGTCTGCTGCTCGACCGCAAGGCCGCGCTGCCACAGCCGGTGGGCTGACAGTCCACAGTGGAGCAATGCGGCGGGCCCGCCGGTGGTGACCGGCGGGCCCGCTGTGTCCGGGTGTCATGGAGTCGGCAGTGGCAGGCCGGGGACGCTCTGGTCCGGCGGGACGACGCCGTCGACCAGATAATCGTCGACGATCTTGTCCACGGCCTTGTTCCCGCCGAGCGCGTAGATGCCGTGGTCGCCTTCACCGGTGACGGTGAGCATCCGGGAGTTCTGGAAGGCGGCGTGGGCTTTCCTCGCGCCTTCGATCGGCGTGGCCGGATCGTGTTCGGACTGGACGATCAGTACCGGTGGAACACCCTTGCCGTTCATCGTCGGCAGCGGCCGGGGCTGGTTCTTCCAGAAGGCACAGATCTGGGCCGGCATCCAGACCGCGTTGTACAGCGTCACGCCGCGGTCGATGTACTCCTGCGACTGACGGATCAGCGACTGGCGGTTGCCCCGCCACGTGCCCTCGCCGCACAGGGTGGTGATCAGCGTGGCCGCCATGGCGTCGGAGGAATCGGCCGTGAGACCGGGCAATGGACCGGGTTTGCCGGACTCCGCCAACGTGGTCTTGAGCGCCGCACGGGCAGCGTCCTTGGCCTGCGCCGAAGTACGGGCGTCGGTCAGTGTCTTGACCTGCACCAGGATGCCGGCCATCGCGGGAAACTGGCTCTTGGATTTGAGCGCGCCGATGAGGTAACCGTCCAGCGCGGTCGCGCCGATCTTCGTGCCGTTCACCTCGACCGGCTCGCGAGTCAGTGCGTACCGGACGTTCTCGTAGGTCTGGCGCGCCGCTTCACCGCTGGTACCGAAGTGGTACTTGGCGTCGTAGCGGCCCAGCCAGGGCAGGAAGTCCTGCCGCCAGCGACGTTCGTAGGCGACCGGTTGCCATCCGAACGAACTCTGCCAGGTGCCGGTGAACTCGGTCGACGAGTCCAGCACGAACCGGCCGGTGCGATGCGGGAACTGCTGGGCGTAGTGCGCTCCGAGCCAGGTCCCGGCGGAGTACCCGATCCAGTTGATCTTCTCCCGGCCGATCAGTGCCCGCAGCAGATCCAGGTCCCGGACGTTCTGGAAGGTCGTGATCAGCGGGCCCAGTTCGCCGGCGGCCCGGCGGCAGGCGTTCGCGGTGTACTCGACGGCGTCCACGATCAGGTCGAGATTGCGCGGATCGCGATCGCGCGGGTCCAGTTCGCTGCCGGTGCCGGACGCGCCGCCGCAGGTGACGTTCGTGCTCCGGCCGGTGCCGCGCGTGTCGATGCCGATGATCTCCTGGTGTTCCCGAAGTCTTTTCTGCTCGCGGAACGCGGCCGGCAACCAACGGCCGGGCCCGCCGGGGCCGCCCGGGTTGGTGAACACCGACGCCGTGGTCGCACCGGTGGACTTGAGCCTGCTGACCGCGATGGTCAGGTCCTGCCGCTCGTTCGGGCGTTCCCAGTCGCGGGGCGTGCGGTACGTGGCGCATTCGAGTCCCGCGATGTCGGTGCCGGGCGGAAGATCCACCAGTTCGTCCTTGACGCAGGCGTGCCAGTCCAATGTCTGCCCGGAATAGCGGGCCGGGATGTTCGTGGTGGCCGGGCTTGGCGCGGCGGGATCCGCCGGCGCCGGTGTCACACCGGCGAGCAGTCCGCCCACCGCCGCCGGAATCACCACGGCGAGACGCAGTCTCATGTATTTCCCCCTTCTTCGAACCTTGTTTCGCCGAAGACCTCGAAACTGCGCCCACGCTAGGATGCCGCGCTCAAGGGGTACATCAACCGCAGGTAGCGGTCGCGCTCCTACTGCGGGATGACCGCGACAAAACGCCGCCCGATCGCATGCGGGCTCAGGAATCGACGGGGTCGCCGACGATCCCGCTGGTGGCCACGCGCACCGCACGAGCCATGCTCTGGAACGGATCCGGGATCCCGGTCAGATCTTCGCCCGACAGCACGGCGGGGCCGAGGGACTCGTTGAGCACCCGCATGGCTCCGCCCGCGGCCGCGGCGTGCGTCCGGACCTCGACATCGTCGGCGGGACGCCCCAACCGGTCCGCGATGACCGCGGCCAGTTCCTTCTCCACGTGATCGCACGTCATCAGCCAGGCCGACCGCAGCGCTGGCTCGGTGTCCCCCAGAACCACCATCCGGACCCCGGCCAGATCGTCGGCCGTCTCCTCCGGCGTCCGGCGTATCTCAGCCCGTGTCGCGGCGAGGTGGTCCTCAATGGACAGTTCGCGTGGCCACCGGCGCAGTGCCGCCACGAACCATTCGGCGCTTTTCGCCACGATCGGCTCGGCGCAGCTCTCCTTGGTGCGGAAATGCCGCCAGAGGGTGCGCACCGACAGGCCCACCGACGCGGCGATCTGCTCGCCACTGGTCCCGGCAACCCCCTGTGCCCAGAACAGTCGTGCCGCCTCCCGCGAGATCTCCAGGCGAATCCGGCTGCGACGCAGCTCGCTCATCGCGCCCGGCTTGCGGGTGCTCGGCGTCACGACGTTCCTCCACTCTGTCTTCAAACGACATTATGTCACTTAGTGACAGAGTGGGCAAACTCGCTGCCCGCCGACGGTCAGGAGTCGGTGACCTTTTCGCAGGTCACCGGCGCACCGGCGGCGGGCGCGGTGGATTTCGCGAGTTCCTTGGTTCCGTCGAGCAGGATGCGGCAGGTCAGCGTGAGGTCCTTGGCGGGCATGGCGGTCACCGCGGCCTTCTGTCCGGCGCTGATCACCACCTCCTGCTTCCACGGGACGCCGACCGGGCCGGGCACCGGGTGCTGGACCACCTTGTTCTCGTAGCGGTCGGGCGAGAGCGCGTAACTGGCCTCGGACAAGGTCCCGTCCGCGTTCGCACTGACCTCGTAGGTGATCGCCCAGGACTTGCCGATGGGATTCGAACACGCCGAGACGGCCATGAGCCCGCCGACGGCGAGAACGCCGCACAGCACGGTCTTCGTTTTCACAGATTCCACTCCTGGTCCGGTGATCGTGGATCTCATCTTCCGGCCCGGCCGCGTCGGCGGCAAATTGGTCAGCCGCCGATGACCTGGCGAATCCAGGTCAGCTGCTGGGAAACGTCGCCCGCGCCCGCGGTGCTGTCCCGGTCGGAGTCGTCGACGACGCCGACAATCGTGTTCTCGCCGAGGGTTCCGGTGGTCATGACCGGTCCGCCGGAATCGCCGCCCGCCGGGAGCCCGGAAATCCTGGCCGCACAGAAATCGGTTCCGCCGGGAACGGTGAAACGCCCGCATCGCGCATCGTCGGAGGCGAGCACCCGCAGATCCGCCTGCTTCAGCACATCCGACTGGCAGGATGTTTCGTCACCCTGACAGGTGGCGCCCCAGCCGTATTGCCGGACGACCTGCCCGGGACGCACCGCTTCGGAGCCGGGCAGAGTCGCCGGTGTGACGTTCATCGGCGGCACCTTGATCAGCATCATGTCGGCGACCGGTGCCCCTTGCCTGCTGCCGTTCACCGGGCGAACCGGTGTGCCCTTCCGCTGGTCGAGGTCGCCCACGCGGAATTCGATGCGGGAATCCGCGATGGATTCGGCGTGGTCGAAGAAACAATGGGACGCGCTGAGTACCCATTCCCGGGTGATCGCTGTCGCCGTGCATTGTGGATGGCCGTCGAGCAGCATCCGCACCGCCCATGGGCCATGCGTGCTGACGGATCCGCCGATCACGGCGGACGCCGCGGGAGCCGGGACGATCGCTGCCAGCGCCAGCAACGGCAGCAGTACGGTCAGGCGGCGAATTCGACGTTTCATGGATGTCCTTTCCTCGCTTGCCCGGTTGCGCACCGGATATTGTCTCTATGTCCACTGAGGAGTACGCGTTCTTGATGCGTGTCAGGAGGACGTCCTAGGCTGGCCGAAGGTTCGGCCGCCTGCCTGATTTTCCCGAAGGGATACCCGGAAATCCCCGATTGTGAACATGACCAAGGAAGTGGGGACTCGCCGGTGATTGACGAATTCGCCTGGCTCGACGCGACGGCCCAGGCCGATTTGGTCCGGCGCGGCGAGGTCACGCCGCGGGAGCTGCTCGACGCCGCGATCGCGCGGATCGAAAGGCTCGACGGCGAACTCAACGCCGTGGTCAGCACGCGGTTCGAGCAGGCGCGGCGCGAGGTGGCGGCGGACGGGCCGTTCCGCGGGGTCCCCATGCTGCTGAAGGACTTCCTCTGCCACACCGCGGGCGATCCGGTGCACGGCGGCATGCGGGTACTGCGGGAGCGCGACTGGCGGGCACCGGCGGACTCGCACCTGGCGACAAGGCTGCGGGCCGCGGGTTTCGTGTTCTGCGGCCGGACGAACACGCCCGAGCTGGCGACGAGCATCACCACCGAACCGCTGGCCAGCGGCGCGACCCGGAACCCGTGGGATCCCACCCGATCGCCCGGCGGCTCCAGCGGCGGGTCGGCCGTCGCGGTGGCCACGGGCATGGTCCCGGTCGCCCACGGCAACGACATGGCGGGTTCGATCCGGATCCCCGCGAGCGCTTGCGGGCTGGTCGGCCTGAAACCGAGCCGCGCGCGAACCAGCCTGGGGCCCCAGTTCGGCGAGTACTGGGGCCAGGTCACCCACGAGCACGTCCTGACTCGCTCGGTCCGGGACACGGCGGCCGTGCTCGACGCCATCGCGGGAGCGGCGCCAGGTGACCCGTACACCGCCCCGCCGCCCGTACGCCCCTATCGTGAGGAGGTCGGCGCGGACCCCGGACAGCTGCGTGTCGGCTTCCGGACCACCGCGCCGGGTACAGGGGAAGCCGCTCACGCGGACAGCGTGGCCGCGGTCGAGCACGCCGCTCACCTGCTCGAATCCCTCGGCCACCGGGTGGAACCCACCGCGGCCGCCGCACTGGACGCGCCCGGGATGTTCGACACCATGCCCGCGTTGCTGGCCGCCGTGGTCACCTGGGAACTCGACGCCTGGTCGCAGCGTCTCGGCGAGCAACTGCCGTCCTCGGTTCTGGAGCCGATGAACGCGATGCTCGCCGAAGCAGGCCGATCGGTCACCGCCACCCAATGGCTGGCCGGGATGACGGCTTCGCAGCAGTGGGCCCGCGGCGTGGCCGCGCTGTGGGACGGCGAACTGGACCTGCTGCTGACCCCGACCATGCCCGCGCCACCCGCCAAACTCGGGGAACTGGCTCCGGACGCCAAGCCGCCCGAAGAGCTGATCGCCGGCGTCGGGCAGACCGCCGCGTTCACCGCGCCGTTCAACATCACCGGACAGCCCGCGATTTCCCTGCCGCTGCGCTGGAACGCCGAGGGCCTGCCCACCGGCGTCCAGCTCGTCGCCGCCCAGAACCGCGAAGACGTGCTCATCCGCGTCGCCGCCCAGCTCGAACAAGCCGCACCGTGGGCTGAACGCCGTCCAGCGGTCCGCTGAACGTCCACTGTGGAGCATCGTGGGCATTGATCGATCCGGTAGCTGAATCCCAGCGAAACTGTGCGCTGGACGCGATGCCGGGCGCGGCCGAATACTCGAACCATGCAAGGAGCGCCGCACAGACCCGGGCAGGGGAACACGGACCTGAGCCTGCTGCTGCGACGGTTCGGCGTTCGTGCGCTGGCGCTGGCCCTCGTCGCGGGCCTCCTCGGCCTCACCACGCTGGCGATCTTCCTCGCGTTGGTCGGCTTCGGCCTGATTTTCGGCACTGCTCCCGCCAGGCCGTGAAGGACTCCTTACCGGCATTGAGCGCCGGTAAGGAGTCCTTCACGGACCTTCACGCGTGGACCTCCGGGGAACGGGGCACCACCGGCATTCCCGCGGCCTGCCACGCGGCGAAGCCGCCGCGTACGTCGCCGACGTCGGCGAGGCCGATGAGCGCCGACACCTGATGCGCGGCGAGGCTGGAGGTGTAGCCCTCGTTGCACAGCAGGATGATCCGGCGGCCGGTGTCACCGAAGCCGAGTTCCTTGAGCCGCCAGCGGCTGTGCACGTCGAGCCGCCATTCCAGGACGTGCCGGGAAACCGGCACCGCGCCGGGGATGTCCCCGAATCGCAGCCGGTATTCCAGCGGGCGCAGATCCACAAGGAGCGCGCCGCGGCGGATCTCCTCGCCTGCCTCCTCCGGTGAGTAGCGCGGCAGGTTCTCCCTGGCTTCGGCGAGACGGCGGGAGATCACGTCCTCGAACTCCGGTGCCGTCATCGCAGGCTCGCCGCGGTCGCTTCGAGATCGCCGGTGTCCGGTTCCGGCGAATCGCACGGGATTTCCCGCAGGTGGTGCGCGCCCGAGGGCAGCCAGCAGTAGAAGTTCATGGTGCGCAACGGTTTCGAGTAGGCGTGGACGCTGATCGCGGGTTCGGTCGCCACGTTGACCAGATTGTGCAGGTAGCGCGGGCCGAACGCGACGCTGTCGCCGGTCCGGTGGACGCGGGTGCGCAGTCTCCGCGCGGTGGGCTCGGCGTGGTCCTCCAGCAGGGCACCGCCCGCCACCGCGAACGCGCCGACGCTGCCGCCGTGGTCGTGCAGGAGGGTGTCCTGCCCCAGTTCCCAGCAGATCAGCCACACCTCGAACCGGGCGTCGTGGTGCAGCCGGACGAAGTAGCGTTCGGTGAGGTCGAAACGGACGTGCGGGGCCCAGATCGCGGGCCGGCCGGCCACGGCCGACACGATCCGGCGCAGGGCACGGGGACGGACCCGGGTGCCGTCGAAGTCGGCGGCCGAGGGCCGCAGGCCTGCCGGGAGCGCCGGGGCACGGGTGATGTTCGGTGTCTTCACGAGACAAGCTCCTCCGCTTGAACCCGCCGCGTGCCCGGCGCCGGCTGACGCCCTCGCCCGACCCACGTGCGGATGGTCTCGTCCCGAGCCGTTCCGCCGCTTCCCGGCTGACGCCGAAGTACTGCCGAACGGCCCGATGACCTGTGTGGAATTGTCAACGGCCCGATCCTAGGCCGCGCGCCGCGATCATGGAATCGGCCGAAAGCGCGTTCGGGTTCAGGCGTCGAGTTCCAGCGAGTCACCGAGGTCGGCGAAGATGAACACCCGGACCGCGTGCCCGGTGGCGGGATGCACCTGGGCGAGGTAGGCGTGCACCCGCTCGCCGACGATCTCCTCGACCGCGCCGATGAAGTCCGTCCGCGTCGCCTCGTGCAGTGCCTCGTGGTGCCGGAGCACCGCCTCCCGATAGCCCCGGTCGCCGAGCACGCTGTCGGCGACGGTCAGGCTGTCGATCGAGAGCACCACCAGGCTGACCGGGTCCTCCTGGCTCACCGAAACCTTGACGTTGCTCGGGCCCCGCCCGTAGAACGACCGCTCGAGCTGAGTGATCCGTTCCGCGACCGCGGCCCGCTGAGCGCGGGTGATCTGCACGCCGATCGGTCCCTTCCCCGTCTCCGTCCGTAACGCCTGGTCACCCTACTCGGACGCGCTGGGGAAAGGGCGGCTGTCCGGGCGCCCGCCCGTTACCGTGCCTTGCCCGGGCGACCGGCGTTGTGGCCGAAGCCCTCCGCCTCGAAACGAGGGGAGGGCTTCGGCGGGGATGCTTGGCTCAGTGGCCGTTGAAGGACGACAGGTAGGCGCCGGTCGGGGTTCCGAGCCCCGTCTCGGTGTCGAACCCGGATCCGACCTCGGGGGGCTGGTACTCGTCGGTCTTCTCGACCCATTGGGTGGCGAGGAAGTGGTGCAGCTCCGGTGTTTTCCCGCCGGCGGGGTTCGACCGGTAGAGCACCGCGGTGGCGGGATCCCCGCTGGGCAGCCGGTAGGCCGTGACGTCCCGGAACGCGGGGGTGCCCGCGCGCTGGTAGAGAGCGGGGTTGGCGAAGCCGAACCGCTTTCCGCCCCGCGCTTGCTGGGCGAGTGCCTGCACGCCGGCGAACAGCGGGGTGGAGAGGCTGGTTCCGCCGAAGGTGTGCTCGGTGTAGTGCCAGGTGCTGGGATCGCTGTCGGGTGAGCCGTTCAGCGGGGTGCCGCCGATGACCATGCCGGTCGCCGGGTCCGCGTCGAAGGCGACGTCCGGGCCGACCCGGCCGCGGTGTCCGTCCGGGGTGGCGGCGTAGCGGTCCGGGACGACGCCGTGCTGGTACCACGGTTGTGGTTGCCCGGTGGCCCGGCCACCGCCGGTGCCCCCTTCGCTGTGCATCTGTTCCCAGGACGTGCCGTCCTTGGACAGGTCGCTGACCGGGGTGCCCCAGCCGGTTTCCCAGATCCGCTTGCCGTCCTGGCCGATCGCCACCGACGTACCACCGACCGCGGTCACCCAGCTGCTGCCCGCGTAGCCGTTCATCATCCAGTCGCCGCCGGTGTCGTTCGGCCGGAAGCCACCGTCACCGGTGCAGAAGTAGAACCCGACGCCCTGCAGCGCGCCCTCCTGGTAGATCTGCTCGAAGGCCTGCCGCAACCCGGGCGGGGGGTCGTTGGCCAGCGACAGGGACACAATGCTCGCGTCGGTGTGGTCCAGCGCGTAACTGAGGCCGGCCAGCAGATTTCCGCCCTGCGCGGTGGATTCCCCGATCGAGACGATGTTCGCGTCCGGTGCGATGCCGTGCACCGCCTCGGCGTCGATGGTGGCCTCGATCATCGCGCCGTACCCGCCGTCGCCGGGCTTTTCCGGCGGCGACCCGTCCGGCGAGGGCACCCGGGTGAGCTGTCCCGGGCGGAGCCGTTGCGTGCCCACGCGGTCCGACCAGGTGTTGATGTCCTGTTCGAGGGTGTCCATCGACGAAGCCACCACGGCGACCGTCTGCCCGGCGCCGGTGACACCGCGGCTGTCGAGCCCGTAAGCGTGCCGCAGCTGTTGGGGTGTGTACCCGCACGGCGCCAACGGCGGAGTCGCGCCGTTCACCGGGGGCAACCCGGTCGCGGGCCGCTGGCCCCAGTACTGCGAACACTGCTGGGCCGCGGCACCGGCGTCCAGGTGCGGACGGCGTTCGGCGGACCGCCGCGGCGCGGCGGCTTGGCCGGCGTCCCGCACGAGGATCGGGACCTGACCGACGCCCAGCACCAGGGCGCCCAGTTCGGCCGGGACGCTCAGATCGGTGGGCGGCGCCAGGTAGTGGCCCTTTATCCCGCTCTCGGGCGGGAAGACGTAGTCGTGGAAGGTCACCGCGAAGGCGGCGTTCAGCTGGCCGAACGTGCCGGTCACCGTCAGGTGCCGCCAATCCGGCGCTGTCACGTTCAGCCCGGCCCCGGTCAGCCAGGCGCGGACGCGATCGACCTGCGCGTGGTCGAGCCGGTTGGCTTCCCGGATCTGCTCCCGGCCGAGGAACCGTCCGTAGCCGGGGCTGTGCGGATCGGACACCTCCTTCGCCCGGCGGGCCAGTGCCGCCGGATCCTTGACCGCGAGATAGACGGTCTCCGACACCGGAGTGTCCACAGGCACCGGGCCCTTGTCGACGATCCCCCACGTCATTTTGGTGCCGGCGAGCGGCACCCGATCCGGTGCCGCTCCCGCGGCCGCAGTTCCCGCGATGGTGAGTGTCATGGCAGAGACCACCACGACCGCCCACCGGAATCCGATCCGACGCACCGCTCCTCCTCACCACCCACCACTGAGACGGGAGGAACCGTACTTCCGGCCAAACCTCGTTTTCGTAAGACAGGAGCTAACAAATTCCTTATGTGCCCGACGGCGCCGGAATTCGAGACCATCCTCACCCAGCTTCGCGACGAGGCGGTGACGAGCGGTGGCCTACTTGGTCGTCCAGTCGGGATGTCCGGGCATCGGCGGAGTCTTCTTGTCGTACAGCCAGCTGGTCAGCAACGGCGTGAGGTCGCGGTGGGCCACCGTGTTGGCGATCGCGATGTAGTCCTGTGTGCCGGCGGACTTTCCCCGATAGGTCCGGAGGAAGGTCGTCTCGATCTTCGCGAAGGTCTGCTCTCCCACGGTCTCGCGCAGCGCGTACAGGGCGAGCGTGCCAGGCCCGTTGGTACCCATGGTGATGCTCGCGGCGTTGTCGAGACGGGCCGGTGGACCGTTCTGGTCGCGCAGGGTCTGATCGATCCCGTAGAGCCCCTTCATCGCCTCGTCCAGGCTCTTACGGCCTTGAGCGGCCTCATAGACGTTCTGGTAGTACTCGGCGTGGCCCTCGTTGAGCCACATATCGTCCCAGGACGCGGGAGACACGGCGTCGCCGAAATACTGGTGCGCCAGCTCATGCACCTCGGTCGCCGATTCGAGGTCGGCCGGAAGCGCCAGCCCGAGCACGGAGAACGTGGACTGGGTGGCCGTCTCCAGCGCCACCCCGTCATACATGCTCAGCACGCCGAGCACCCCGTACTTCTCGAACGGGAACGGGACGCCCAGCACCCGCTCCAGCCAGCGCACCTGATCCGGAGTCCGCCGAGCCGCCTCGGCGGCGTGGGCGAGCACGTTCTCCTTCGTGATTCCATACTGCTTGGTCATCTCCGCCGGGACCGGGAAAGTGCCCGTGGCGGACGGGATCTGGCTGACGATCGGCAGTCCGTGCGGCCCCTGCTGGGTGATCGTGGCGAACTTGCCGACCGCGACCTGCACCACATTGGTGGGAATCTCTTTCGCGGTGCGGTAGACGTAGGTGGTGCGGTCTCCCCGCGGCTGCGTGGCCCGCAGCGTTCCGCTGGCAACCACCTGCCGGTCCCGCGGCACCGTGACCCGGAAGGTGAAGGTGGCCTTGTCACCCGGGATGTCATTGCCGGGGAAGAACAGGTGTGCCCGGTCCGGCTGCCCCATCAGCGCGAACCCGTCCGGGGTCTCCACCCAGCTCTTGGTCGGGTAGTCCATGCCCGGGGGCAGATGCACGTACGCCGGGGCGGGATTCAGCGACCGGTCGGCGGAGTACGTGACCTTGACGGTGAAGGTGTCGCCACGGCGGACGCCGACCGGCGCGGAAACCACCAGTTTCTCGGTTTTCGGATCGACGGTGAACCTCGCGCCGACCCCGTCGACCGTGACCGCGGAGATCGTCTGACCCACGGAGTCGAGGCTGAACCGCGACAGGTCCTGGGTCGCGGACGCGGTGATGGTCACCGAGGACGCCATGACCGTCGACGCGGGAACGTAGTCGAAGCTGACGTCGTAATCCGACACCTGGTAGCCGCCATTGCCCAGAGTCGGGATCAATCGCTCTCCGGAAGTCTGTGCTCCCGGCGTACCGATCGTGGCCCCCGCGGCGCCAGGCATCGCCGCCGTGGCACACAGCGCCACCGAACACGCGAACGCGGCAACTCGTTTCACATCGAATTCCTTACCCTTGGCAGCAAAATTCACCGTACTGTGGAGGTAGCACGCTAACGAGTTGTGCGTCTGTGGCCTAAGTCCCTTTCCGGTTCGACGTTCGCTTGGTGAACGACGTCGCGGGCTCGATGGTAGAGATCCACCGCGTCGGCAACAACGCGTGATGTCCGAAAAGGTATAAAAAGTGGCGCCGCGGAATCGGTTCCAACGAGGTGCGTTCAGAAAGCGACGTCTGCACTTATGGGCAGGCCGAAACCGACCGGACGCGGCCGGCCTCGGACAGGCGGGCGGCTACCCCCAGTCCGAGCCGCCCGCCTGTCCGGTGTGGACGGTCGGAGTCAGGGGTGCTGGCGGGTCGCGACCCGGTGTGGCACACCGAGGTCGTGCCCGGAAGGGTCCGGCTCGGCGAGGATCGACGTGGTCTCCGGTGGCCGCGCCCGCACGACCCGGTCGTAGCTCCACGTGACGCCTTTGCCGAACGGCCGGTCGGCGTGCGTGGCGCGGCAGCTCTGCCCGCGTCCGTTGCGCTTGGCCGCGAGCAGGGCCGCGTCCGCCGCCAGCAGGAGCTTGTCCAGGCCGACGCCGGCGTCGCCCGCCGGCGGCCACGCGGTGAGCCCGATCGAGGCGGTCAGGCCGGTGAGGTCGGTCTGCCCGGCCCGGACGCTGGTGGTCGCGACGTTGGCCGCGTTGAGGGCGAGGTTCAGCCGCCTGGCCACCGCGAGCGCGTCGGTGATCCTGGTGCCGGGCAACAGGACGAGGAACTCGTCACCGCCGTACCGGGCTACGAGGTCCTGTTCCCGGGTGACCGCGCGCAGGATCCGGGCGACGTGCCGGAGCGCGTCGTCGCCGGCGAGGTGCCCGTGCACGTCGTTGATCCATTTGAACCAGTCCAGATCGGCGATGAGCAGCGACACCGGATAGCCGTGTGCCCGCGCCGTGGCCAGCGCGTTGGTCGCCCGCCTGTGCCAGCTGCCGCGATCGAGCAGCCCGGTCAGCCAGTCCATCGCCCCTTCGTCCAGCGGCTTGCCGCACGCGGTGCAGACGGGTTCGCCCGTCTGGAACTTCGGTGACCTGCGGATCGTGGCTGCCACGTGCTCCCTGGCGCGCGGGCTCCGCGGCTCCACGGGGCGCCGGAAACCTCGGCGGATCGCGGCGCGCCATCCGCGCGGGAGCCACATGGCCGGTCCCCCTCCCACTGGACAACACCGGAAACACACCTTGCTGAATGACCGACGGTAGCCATTCGGTGCCGATGCGGCTACGTGCGAGTTGCCCATCCGGGCGGGACGCACTGGGCGGATCGCACATCCGGTCAATCCGCCGAGAGGAGTACGAGGATTGCACGGTTGAAAGTTGAATTTGTCCGTTGTCCCGGCCAACGGGACAGGGCGTTTTGCCTTCCGTTTCCCCCGAAAGAGGGCCGATGGCCCATGGACGCGCCGTGTCGACGTGAGTACTATCCGGCGTCTCGCACGTGGTGAGAGGGGAAGGATCACCGGATGGCGAACTCCGTGGGGCGCGACGACTACGCGCTGACCCGAGTTCCTCCCGAGGCCCGGTACCCGTGGTTTTCGGTGGCGACCCAGCGGTTCGGGCAGCTGTCCGCGCTGAGCCAGTTCCTGCTCGGCGCGACACTGGGCTTCGGCCTGCCGTTCTGGCAGGCGTTCCTCGCCTTCACCCTGGGCGCGGTGCTGCTGGAGCTGATCGCGATCGCGGTCGGCGTCATCGGCCAGCGCGAGGGACTCTCGACGTCGGTGCTGGCCCGCTGGACCGGGTTCGGGCGCGGCGGCGCCGCGGTGGTCGGGCTGGCCATCGGGCTGTCCGCGACCGGCTGGTTCGGTGTCCAGTCCGGAATCGCGGGCAGCGGGCTCGCGCGGCTCGTCGGCGTGCTCCCGACCTGGGTGTGGTCGCTGATCTTCGGGCTGGTCGTCACCGTGATCGTGACCTACGGCTTCCGGTGGATGGCGTGGACGGCGTATGTCGCGGTGCCCGCGTTCCTCGTGCTCGCCGGAGTGTCCATTGTGGCCGAACTGAGCAGGCACGACCTCGGCGAACTGATCAACAGCCCGGCACCGGGCCCGCACCTGAGCCTGATCCAGGCCGTCACGCTGGTGGCGGGCCAGTTCATGGTGGGCGCGGTGATCACCCCGGACATGACCCGCTTCAACCGTTCGCCGGGCGACGTGGTCAAGCAGACCATCGTCGGCATCACCCTCGGCGAATGGGTGATCGGCTCGATCGGCGTGCTGCTGGCGCACGCGGTGCGCAGCAACGACGTCATCGCGATCGTCACCTCGTCCACCGGCTGGCTCGGCCTGCTGGTGATCGTCACCGCCGCGGTCAAGGTCAACGACTGGAACCTGTACGTCTCGTCGCTGGGGCTGGTCAACTTCGCCGAGACGGTGTTCGGCCGCAAACTGAACCGCGCCCACATGTCGCTGGTGGTGGGCGTGCTCGGCAGCCTGCTCGCGGCGGCCGGGATCCTCGGCAGCTACACGGGTTTCCTGACGCTGCTCGGCATCGTCTTCCCGCCGATCCCGGGGATCATGGTCGCGGAGTACTTCTTCGCCAGACGCTGGCGTGCCGCGCTCGCCGCCGCGGGCCCGGACCAGCTGCGTACCGGGGCACCGGCGTGGGTCCCGGCGACGCTGGTCTGCTGGGCCGCGGCGACGCTGGTCGGCAAGTTCGTCACGATCGGGCTGCCCAGCATCAACGCGCTGGTCACCGGGTTCGTGCTGTACCTGATCGCCGAGCGCGTCACCCGGCGGCGTCCGCAAGGGGAGCTGGCCGGGGCATGAGCGATGCTTGCGAGCGAATCATGGACATCATGCGCCAAAAGGGATTCGACACTGTCTCGCGGAGCGAGGCGATCGCATGACGCTGCGCATTGGTATCGACGTCGGCGGCACGCACACCGACGCCATCGTGATGGACGGCGATCGCGTCGTCGCCACGGTGAAGTGCGTGACGACCGAGGACGTCACGTCCGGGATCGTCAACGCCCTGCACGAACTCCGCGTCCGCTCCGAACTGGACCCGGCGGCCGTGCGCGCGGTGATGATCGGGACGACGCACTTCATCAACGCGCTGGTCGAGGCGAACCGGCTCGCGCCGACCGCCGCGCTGCGGTTCGGACTGCCCGCGACAGCGGCGCTGCCGCCGATGGTCGACTGGCCGGAATCGCTGGTGACCGCGGTCGGCGGCAAGTCCTATCTGTGCCACGGCGGCGTCGAATTCGACGGCCAGGACATCGCCGAGCTGGACGAGGACGAGATCCGCCGCGCCGCGCACGACATGCTCGGGCACGGGGTGCGCAGCGTGGCGGTCTCCTCGGTTTTCTCGCCGGTCAGCGCGGAACACGAATTGCGCGCGGCCGAGATCCTCACCGCCGAGGCGCCCGATCTGAACGTGAGCCTTTCGCACGAGATCGGCAGGCTCGGCCTGTTGCAGCGGGAGAACGCCACGATCATCAACGCCGCGCTGCGCGAGATGGCCGCGCAGATCGTCGACGGGCTCGCCGACGCCGTGCGGGGCGCGGGGATCGTCGCGCCGCTGTACCTGAGCCAGAACGACGGCACGCTGATGGAGGTCGACTACGCGCGGCGGTATCCGGTCGCGACGTTCGCCTCGGGACCGACGAACTCCATGCGGGGCGCGGCTTTCCTGTCCGGGCTCACCGACTGCGCGGTGGTCGACGTCGGCGGCACCACCACCGACGTCGGCGTGCTGCGCCACGGTTTCCCCCGCGAGGCGGCGACCGAGGTGATCGTGGCCGGGGTGCGGACCAACTTCCGCATGCCCGACGTGCTTTCGATCGGGCTCGGCGGCGGCTCGCTGGTGCACGGCAGCGAGGCGGGCGATGTCGAAGTCGGGCCGGACAGCGTCGGCTACCGGCTCACCGAAAAGGCGCTGGTGTTCGGCGGCGACACCCTCACGGCGACCGACATCGCCGTCGCCGCGGGCATTCTCGACATCGGCGACCGCGGCCGGATCCGGCATCTGGGCAAGGACTTCGTGACCGCGGTCCTGGCCGACATCGAGACCAAGGTCGCCCGCACGGTCGACCGGATGCGCAGCTCGCGCGAGCGGCCGCCGGTCGTGGTCGTCGGGGGCGGCGGGATCCTGGTGCCGGACACCCTCGAAGGCGCCGGGACCGTGCACCGGACCGAGCACTTCGCCGTGGCCAACGCGATCGGCGCCGCCATCGCGCAGGTCGGCGGCGAGGTCGACCGGATCTACCCGATCGAACCGGGACGCCGCGAGGCCGTACTGGACGCGGCAAAACAGGAGGCCGTCGACCGGGCCGTGGCGGGCGGCGCCGATCCCGGTCGCGTGGAGATCGTGGACATCGACGAGATCCCGATCGCCTACCTGCCGGGCAACGCCACCCGCGTCCGGGTCAAGGCGGTCGGTGATCTCGTGCTGAGCGCGGACGGGGCGGGGACGACGTAGTGCGGGAGGTCCAGGCAGCGGAACTGCCCGACATCGCCACCGGCGCCGCGTTGCTGGGCACCGGCGGGGGCGGTGACCCCTACCTCGGCCGTCTGCTGGTGCGGCGCGAATACCTGCGGGGCCGCACGGTCCGGTTGCTGGACGTCGCGGAGCTGCCCGACGACGCGCTGGTGATCCCGACCGCCGGGATGGGCGCGCCCACGGTGCGCGTCGAAAAGCTGCCCAACGGCGACGAAGCGAGTACGGCGTTGCGGACGCTGGAAGACCATCTCGGCCGTCGCGCCGACGCCACGATGCCCGTCGAATGCGGTGGGTCCAATTCGATGGTCCCGCTCCTGGTGGGCGCGCAGCTCGGACTGCCGGTGGTCGACGCCGACGGCATGGGCCGCGCGTTCCCCGAACTGCAGATGCAGACCTTCGGCGTGTACGGGATTTCCGGCTCGCCGCTGGCTTTCAGCGGTTCGCACGGCGAACGCGGTGTGCTCGACACCGGCACCGACAACGTCCGGCTGGAACGCCTGGCACGCGGAATCACGGTACGGCTGGGCGGGACGGCGAGCATCGCGCAGTTCCCGATGAGCGCCGCCGACGTCCGGCGTACGGCCATTCCCGGCACGCTCACGCTCGCCCTGCGGATCGGCCGGTGCCTGCGGGAAGCGCGGGAGGGTTACCGCGATCCGTTCGGGGCGCTGGCGAATCTGTTCAAGGAGACCGCCTACGCGCACGCCGCACCGGTTTTCAGCGGCCGGATCGTCGACGTCGAACGCAGGACCACCGGCGGGTTCGCCCGCGGCAGCGCCGTCATCGAGTCCTTTGTGGACGACTCGGTGCTCGAACTGTCCTTTCAGAACGAACATCTGGTGGCGCGGGTGGACGGACGTGTCCGCGTCATCGTGCCCGATCTCATCACGGTGCTGAACGCAGAAACCGCCGAGCCGATCACCACCGAAGCGCTGCGCTACGGGCTGCGCGTGACGGTGTTCGCGATCGCCGCGCCCCCGATCATGCGCACGCCCGAGGCGCTGGCGGTGTTCGGCCCGCGTGCCTTCGGGATCGACGCCGATTTCGCCCCGGTGGAGGAGCTCGCGTGACCGAGGGGCAGGTGCTGAGCGTCGACGACGTCGACGCGCTGCGGTGGGGCGCGAGCCTGCTCGGTTCGGGTGGGGGCGGCGAGCCGCGGCTGGGCGCGCTGTGGCTGAACCGCGAGATGGCCGGGGGAGCCAGGGTCGAGGTCGTCGCCGTCGACACGCTCGCCGAGGGCTGGGTGCTGACCGTGGCGGTGGCCGGGTCCACCGCCTCGGTGGGGATCGAAAAGCTGCCCGCGGGGGACGAACTGAGCCGCTGCGTCGCGGTCGCCGAGAAGTACCACGGCGTGCACATCGACGCCATCGGCGTGGTCGAGGTCGGCGGCAGCAACGCGCTCTTCCCGTTCATCGCCGCGGTGCAGACGGGGAAACCCGTGGTGGACGCGGATCTGATGGGCCGGGCGTTCTCCCGGCTGGACCAGACCGTGATGGAACCCGGCCTGACCGGAGCGTGGGTGTGCGCGGAGGCGCACGGCGCCGCGATGGTCGTCGACGGCGTCGACCCGCGCACCGCGGAACGGGTGATGCGGGGCGCACTGACCGGGCTCGGCGGCTGGGCGGCACTCGCCTATCCGCCGCTGAGCGCGGAAACCTATCGCCGGATCGCCCTGCGCGGCACGGTCTGGGCCGCGATCCGGCTCGGCAGACGGTACCGCGCGGGTGCGGACGCCGGCCTCGACGGCCCGGAACTGGCCGAGCGGCTGGGCGCCGACCATCTCGGCCAGGGCACGGTTCTCGAGGTGCACCGGTACGCGGGGAAGGGCTTTTCCAGCGGCTCGGTAGCGTTGCGCACCACGGACGGCAAACAGGTGCTGCGCGTCGAAATGCAGAACGAATACGCGATGGTGCTGCGCGACGGCGAGGTGGTGGCCACCACGCCCGACGTGATCTGCCTGCTGGACACTCACAGTCTCCAGGTGATCCAGACCGGCGAGGTCCGGCGCGGCCACGAGGTCGTGGTCCTCGCCCTGCCGGTGCCGGACCGGTTGTGGCATCCCGACATCCTGCCCAGGGTCGAGCCGCGGGCCTATGGCCTCGACGCCGAACCGGTGCGGAGAGCGAAAGGCTGAATGCGGTGACGGAGCCCGCGGATCCCCTTGCCCTGCGCCAGCTGGTGGCGCATCCGGTGCTCGCCGGCGCCGAGGTCGTCGGCGGCGAGACCGGCGACGCCGTGGTGCACCGGGTACGGGTGCGGCCGGGGGTCGACGCCACCGGGCTCGGGCCCGGCGACCTCATCGTGGTCACCGAGCTCGGCGACGCGACGGGCTGGCAGGTGGAGGCCGGGATCCGGCGCTGCGCGCTCGCCGGGGTCGCCGGGCTGGTGCTGCCCGGCGGAAGCCGCGGGCCACTGGCCACCAGCCTGCTGCTCGCCGAGCGGCTCGGCCTCCCGATGGTCCTCCTGCCCCGTGAAGTGAGCACGCACGACGTCGCGCTTCAGCTCGCGCAACTGGTCGCCACCCCGGAGGTGGCGCGGGCCGAACAGGTCCTGCAGTTCGTGCGGCAGATGCGGGGCCAGGCGGACAACCTGGGGGCGGTGGCCGACGCGGCGGCGAAGGTGCTGCGGGCCCCGGTCAGCATGCTGAGCCCGGACGGCGCGCTCGTGCACGGCGCGCATTCGCCGTCCTCCTTCCGGCGCGATCTGGCTCTGCCACAGGTGGTGGTCGAGGACGAGCTCACCCACGTCGTCCAGCCGGTTTCCGCGACGGCCGCGCCGCTGTGGCTCACCGCCGCGTTGACCAGCCCGACCCCCGCGCGTGTCGCGATCGCCCAGTCCGTGCTGGCGCTCGCTGAGCCGTGGGCGGTGTCCTGGCTGGCCACGCAGCGCCTCGCCGCCGAACGCGACGCCCGCACGCGCACCACGTTGCTGGCGGATCTGCTGCGGCTGCGCGAGGAGGCAGGGGCGGTGGTGCGGCACCGCGCGGCCATCCTCGGCTGGCGGCTGGACGGCTGGCACACCGCCGTCTACCTGCGCCGGCTCGACGAACCGCCGAACGACCACGTCACCGACCGCGACGAGATCGTGCGCGTGCTGCGGGAAAGTCACCTCGAGGGCCCGCTGGTCGAACAGTCCGACGGCTGGGTCGCCTGGCACACCGCGACGTTCGATTCCTCGCCGCAGAACGTGAAATCGCTGATCTCCTCGATCCGGCTCGTGCTCAAGCGGCTGGGGACCGGCGTCGAGATCGCGGGTGGGGTCGGCCGCACCCATCCCGGGATCGGCGGTCTGGCCCGCACCATCGACGAAGCCCGCGAGGCCGCGCTCTCGGTCGACCCCGCCGTCGTCGAGGACCACAGCCTGGACGCCGGTTCCCGCGTCGTGCACATCGACGCGCTCGGCGTCGGCAGGCTGGTCCGCGTCTGGACCCGGTCGCGCACCGCCCGCGCGCTGGCGACCACGTTGCTGGCGCCGCTCGCCGACCACGACACGCTGCTCGCGACCCTGGACGCCTACCTCGAAAACGAATCCTCGGTGGTGGCCGCTTCGGCGGCGCTGGGACTGCACCGCAACACCGTCGCCGACCGGATCGCCCGCGCGCAGAAGATCCTCGGCGTCAACCTCCGCGATCCCGACGACCGCCTCGCCGTCGAACTGGCCTGCCGCACCCTGCGCCCGAAAGTCCGCGAGGCCGACGACGGCGCCCCTCCCGGTACTTAAGTCTCACGATTTTGTCCCGAAATCACCTCGAAGTGCCAAGGACGCCGGTGCCTGGCAGGCTGTCCTCTCGTGGTGCAAGACGAACCGTCGGGCGGGAAGCGCTCTCCGTATTTCACTGACGAAGAGGACCGGCGGTACCTTCAGGATCGCCTGGTCTTCTTCTCGGACGCGGTCGTCGCGATCGCGATCACGCTGCTCGCGCTGGATCTGCCGGTGCCGCACGGGAAGACCAACTCCCAGGTGTGGCACGCCTTTTTGGAGCTACTGCCGAAGGAATACCTGAACTTCCTCGTCGGGTTCGCGGTCATCGCCTTCTTCTGGTGGAATCACCACCGGTTCTTCCGTGGCGTATACGTGGTTTCCCCGAAGCTGCTGCGGCTGAACATACTGTGGCTGTTCTTCATCGCGGTGTCGCCGTTCGCCACCCGGCTGGACAGTGAGGACTCCGCCTTCGTGCTGGGGCCGGTGTTCTTCGCGGTCGTGATCGCCGCGCTGGCGCTGGTGCTGACGGCCATGGCCGCGCACGCCGCACGGGCCGGGCTGCAGCGCCCTGGCCTGCCCCGAAGCGCGACGCGGTCGGTGATCGTCGGTGGCTTGACCGCGGCCGGGGTGTTCCTGCTCTCCATCCCCGTGAGCTTCATCAATCCTTCGTGGGGCCGGTATGTCTGGCTGTCCCTGGTCGTCGTCTCGTCCGTCGCGGATCATCTGACCGAACGGCGGGCCCACTCGGTCGGGTGAGTTGTTCCGGTGTGAACGCATTCGAGTTGTCCGGAATGGTGCGCGTTGATTTGATGCGATCATGAAGAAGCGGCGCGCGCTGGTGGAAATATGAGCCCGGAGCGCCGCCGCGACATTTCCGTGCCGCGCGGGATCGCGATCCAGGTCCTCGCCATGGCCGTGGCGATGTCCACCGTGCTGGTGGGCGGTGCCGCGCCCGCCGCCGCGCAGTCCTCGTGGCCGGTCGAAGGTGAGCACACACCGTCGGTTTTCGACTGTGATCACCTGTACTACAGCAACATCCGCTCCGGGATGCAGTTCCGCAACGACGCTTCCGGTGCCGCGACCATCGAGAACACGGTGATCAGCAAGCGGGCGGGCAGTGGGCCACCGGACTACTGGTCGACCGACATGGCCCTCGGGAAGGATCCTGACACCGGCAGGGTCGCCGCGTTCTATTCGAATTACACGTCGGCCAACCGCACGCTGTACAAACACGTTTCCGGAACCGACAGCGTCACCGACGAGATCGCCGGTGGCGCGACACGGGAACTGCCCGCCGGGTCCAACTGGGGCGGGATCACCGCGGATCCGAACACGGGCATGCTGTTCGGCGCACAGAACGGCGGCGTACCGAAACTGTTCGGGATGAACCTCGCCAGCGGGGATACCACGATCTGGACCCGGGGCGACAACCTGACCCCGGTGCCCGCGAACGACCCGGTCTTCCGCGGCGGATCCATCGTGCCGGACCTGTTCGTCGACGACCAGGGCGGCGCCTACTACGGCATCAGCTATGGCGGCTCGACCTACATCTACCGGCTGGACCCGGCGACCGGCACCACGACGCAGGCCGTGCACGTGACCGGCCCCGGCTCGTCCAACGGCTTCAACAACTACGGGATGGCCTACCACCACGGCTCGATCTACCTCGGGTACTACGGCGGCGCACTGTACAAAGTGGACCCTCGAACCGGCGCGTCGACGCTGGTCCCCGGCGGCAACGCGCAGAACAACCAGGTCGGGCGGATCACCTCGGAGGCAGGGGGTGCCTGGCCGATCACCGACCTGGCCAGCTGCTCCATCGCGCCGAACCTGACCTCGAAACTCGTCGTGCGCAAGACCGCGAGCCCGCGGACCGCGAAACCGGGGGACACCGTGCGGTACACGGTGACGGTGACCAACGAGGGTGACGGCCCCGCGCCGGACGCCCGGCTCACCGACGATCTGTCCGGTGTCCTCGACGACGCCACCTACAACTTCGACGCGGCGACCACGACCAGTGGGTCGCCGACCTCGTCGCAACCGAGTTACGACAGCGCGGGGAAGAAACTGAACTGGGCCGGCGAAATCGCGCCCGGCGCCTCGGTCACCATGACCTACTCGGTGACCGTGAAGTCTCCGTCCACAGGGGACAAAAAGCTGCGCAACGTCGTGACCGTGCCGGAGAGCAACTGCGCGCGGGCGACGAAGGACCCGGCCTGCTGGTCCGAGGTGCCGATCGCCGCGCTCAAGATCGCGAAACACGCGTCACCCGCGAAACCCGGCCCCGGCAGCGTCGTCACCTACACCATCACCGCGACCAACGACGGACAAGCCGACTGGACCGGCGCGGTGGTCACCGACGATCTGTCCGATGTGGTCGATGACGCCGCGTACAACAACGACGCGCGGGCGAGCAAGGCCGACGGAACCTCCACCGGGGCGGTGTCGTACGACGCTCCCGGCCGGAAGCTGCGCTGGACCGGCGACGTCCCGAAGGGCGCGACGGTCGCCATCACCTACACCGTCACGGTGGGCGATCCGCCCGCCGGGAACCGGCGTCTGGTCAACCGGGTGGCCGGCCCGGACGGCTCGAACTGCGGCCACGACAGCACGGATCCGGCCTGTACCACCGACGAGCCGATCTCCGGTCTGGTGATCCGGAAAACGGCCGCACCGGACACGGCGAAGCCAGGGGACACCGTCACCTACACAATCACCGCCCAGAATGTCGGCGCTCTCACCGAACCCGGGGTCACCCTGTCCGACGACCTCAGCGGCGTGGTCGACGACGCCACCTACGGCAACGACGCCGTCGCCAGGATCGGCGGTGCCGCCGCGCCCACCCAGCCCGGCTACGACCAGGGCACCGCGAAACTGACCTGGACCGGCGACGTCCCCGCCGGGCAGACCGTGACGATCACCTACACGGTCAAGGTGAACGCGCCCCCGCGCGGGGATCACGTGCTGCGCAACGCGGTCACCAGCCCGCCAGGGACGAACTGCGCGGACCCCGCCGATCCCGCCTGCGTGACCGAGACCGAGGTCGCCGCCCTCGAGATCAAGAAGACCGTGGACAAGGCCGACGCCAAGCCCGGCGAGAAGGTCACCTACACGGTGACGGTGCGGAACACCGGTGAGGCGCCGTATCCCGGCGCGTCGTTCGCCGACGACCTCTCCGGCGTCCTCGACGACGCGACGTGGAACAACGACGCCGCGGCCACCTCGGGCACGACGTCGTTCGACGCCGCGGCCCAGCGGTTCCACTGGACCGGTGACCTCGCGAAGGGCGCCACCGTGACAGTGACCTATTCGGTCACCGTCGGTTCGCCGCCTGCCGGGGACCACCGGCTGCGCAACGCGGTGACCGGGCCCGAGGGCTCGCCCTGCCCGCCCGGCAACGCCAATCCGGACTGCGCCACCGACACCCGGATCGGCGAACTGCAACTGACCAAGACCGCCTCGCCGGACGTCGCGAAACCCGGCGAGAAGGTCACCTACACGGTGACCGCGCACAACGCCGGCACCGGCACCTATCGCGGCGCGCGGTTCTCGGACGATCTGTCCGGGGTGCTCGACGACGCCGTCTACAACAATGACGCGAGGGCCACCGGTGGCACGGTGAGCTACACGCCGCCGATCCTGAACTGGACACACGATCTGCCCGCGGGCGCCACGGTCACGATCACCTACTCCGTCACCGTCGGCACGCCGCCGGTCGGGGACCACCGGCTCGGCAACGTCATCACCGGGCCGCCCGACTCGACCTGCCCACCGGGGTCCACCCGCCCCGAATGCCATCCGGTCACGCCGATCGCGCAGCTGACGATCGCGAAGGCCGCGAGCCCGGCGAATCCGAAGCCGGGCGAGGTCGTGACCTACTCCGTCACGGTGTCCAACACCGGCACGGCGACCTACTCCGGAGCGTCGGTCACCGACGACCTGACCGGGGTGCTCGACGACGCGACCTACAACGACGACGCGAAGGCCACCGGCGGTTCGGTCACCTACCGTGCGCCGAACCTCGTCTGGACCGGTGACGTCGAGCCCGGTTCTCCGGTCACGATCACCTACACCGTCACGGTCGGCAGCCCGCCCCGAGGCGACAAGAAGCTGAAGAACGCGGTCACCGGTACGGGGGACACGAACTGCCCGCCGGGAAGCCGGGACCCCGCGTGCGGGACCGAGACGCCGCTTCCGGCGTTGAAGATCACGAAGCGAGGCACCCCCGAGGAAATCAAGACCGGGGACAAGGTCACGTACACGATCACGGTGGAGAACACCGGTGAGGCCGCCTATCCCGGCGCGTCGTTCACCGACGACCTCTCCGGCGTCCTCGACGACGCGACCTACGGCGACGACGCGCGCGCGGACTCGGGCGTCGTCACGTTCGCCCGGCCGAATCTGAGCTGGACCGGTGATCTGGCCAAGGGCGCCAAGGCGACCATCACCTACTCCGTCACGGTCACCAACGCGGGCGACCACCGGCTCACCAACGTGGTCAGCGGCACGGGGTCGAACTGCGCCGAAGGTTCCGCCGATCCGGACTGCCGGGTGGTACTGCCGAAGCCGCATCTGCGGATCGCCAAGACCGCCGACCCGAAAACCGCCGTGCCCGGCGGAAAGATCACCTACACCGTGACCGTGCGCAACACCGGCGAGGCACCGCAGCCGGACGCGTCGGTCACCGACGACCTGACCGGGGTGCTCGACGACGCGACCTACAACGACGACGCGAAGGCCACCGGCGGTTCGGTCACCTACGAGCGTCCGCGCCTGCACTGGACCGGCACGGTGGCCGCCGGGGCCGAGATCACCCTCACCTATTCGGTGACGGTCGGGAATCCGCCGCCGGGCGACAAGATCCTGCGCAACGCCGTCACCAGCCCGGACGACACCAACTGCCCGCCGCCGAAGACCGCCCGTGCCGAGGATCCCGCCTGTGGCACCGAAACCCCGGTCCGGGCGATGACCATCGTGAAGCGGACACCGGCCACCACGGCGAAACCGGGGGACAAGGTCACCTACACGGTCGACGTCGTCAACACCGGCACCGTCGTCTATCTCGACGCCGCGTTCGTCGACGACCTCACCGATGTCCTCGACGACGCTGTTTACAACCAGGACGCTCGCGCCACCGGTGGCACCGTCGAGCAGAGCGGCTCACGCCTGGCCTGGCACGGGCGGCTGGAGATCGGCCAGACCGTCACGATCACCTACTCCATCACCGTCAAGCCAGGGCTCACCGGGGAACGCCGTCTCCGCAACGTGGTGGTCTCCCCGAGCCAGGGGACGAACTGCGTCACCGGGAGCGAGCCAGGCTGCACGACCGACACCCGGGTCACCCCGCCGACGCCACCGCCGCCGGGGACGCCGCCGACAGGCCCGGGGACTGCACCGCCGCTGGCTTCGACCGGCACGCCGCTCGGCGATCTGTTCCTGGGCATGCTTTTCCTGCTGCTCAGCGGCTTCACGGTGCTGGTCTCGGCGCGGCGGCGGGCGCGCCGGGGCTGACCCGCCGGGCGCGCGTGCCACGATCGGGCAACACTCGGGCACGACCGGCTCTGCGGGACCACGGCACGCGGTACCGTCGACGGTGCGGGGCTGCATCAAGGACGACCGTCGGGACAGACGGTCAGCAGGGGACTTGGCGACGAGGGGAAGCGAGAATCCCGTGCAGCCGAGAACCGTAACAGCCGATGACCCGCGTCTCGGCGCGGTCGAATGGGTGACCAATCATCTCGAAGCGCACGGCCAGTTGCTCGTGCGCGGGAGCACGATCGAGGAAATCGTGACCAGGGCGCGGGCCGTGGTGGCCGCGGGTGCCCCCTCGGCCGCGGCCGTGCGGCTGCACGTGATCCGCCTCGGCTGGTGGCGCGTCACCCCGTGCTGCTGCCACCGCACCTTCGCGACCTCCAACCACCCCACCTGGCACTACCTCCCGGCAGGTCCCGGTGTCCCGGACGCCTGGCGGGGCGCCGAGGTGCGCATCCGGTTCACCGCGGGCACCCGGCGCTGATCGCTAGGCTGCGAGTATGAGGAAGGTGCTGGTGAGCGCGTGCCTGGCAGGTGTTCCGTGCCGGTACGACGGCGCGGCGAAGACCTCGCCCGCCGTCGTCGCGCTGGTGGACTCGGGTGAGGCTGTCCCGTTCTGCGCGGAGGTCGCTTCGGGGCTGAGCACTCCGCGCCGCCCGGCGGAAATCGTGGACGGCGACGGCGACGCGGTGCTCGACGGCCGCGCACGGGTTGTCGACGACCACGGCACCGACGTCACGGAGCAGTTCATCGCGGGCGCCCAGCTCGCCTTCGTCACGGCGCGGGAGCACGAGGTCCGGGAGGCGGTGCTCATGGCACGCAGCCCGTCCTGTGGTTGTGGCGAGATCTACGACGGCACCTTCGCCGGCGAGCGTCGGCAGGGCAACGGGGTGACCGCGGCTTTGTTGCTGCGCAACGGAATCGCTGTGCGCTCCTCCGACGAGCTGCCGGACGCGCCGGCGTAGGCGGCTCGGCCGGAGGAGCGCCGGGGTTCACGCCGCCGCGGCCACCGGCCACGCGGGGGAACGCCCCAGCAGGGCGACGAGTTCGTCGAGTCCGGCGCTCCCCGGATTCGGCACGATCGGGGCGAACGCGGCGCCGGGCGTGAGCCTGATCTCCCCGTCGGGGACGATGCGGGCCACGGCCAGCGCGGCCTCGACCACCTCGGGCGGGAAACTCACCGGCAGGTCCAGCGCCCGGGCGACGTCCCAGGCGTGTACGACGTAGTCGACCAGGTGGAAGCTGAGCGCCTGCTCCGCCGGGAAGGTGGCTTCGGCGGAGAACTCGGGGAGCGGGAACCGCCGCTCGGCAAGGTCCTCGACGGCGAACGCGGCGAGGACACGGTCGGCCGCGGCGCGGTAGGTCGCCGCCGGGTCGTCGCCGAGCGAAACGAGCTTCCAGTGGCCGGGACTGCCGTCGCCGGTGGAGGCGGCGGCGAACCCGTGGTGCTGGGCGGCCATATGGGCCACCAGCCCATACACGGTCCACGCGGCGCACGGAGTCGGTTTGGCCAGGTCGGCGGGCTTCACGTGGGAGACGAGGTCGGCGCTGATCCGCACCGCGGCGGCGTCGAGTTCCCGAAGGTCGTTGATGTGCATGCGCTTATCATCTGCACCTGCGTACGATCTGTCAACGGGGTTCCCCTGGGTATCGTCGGCGTATGTCGGAACAGGGACGACCGGACCTCGCCGCGATGCTCGGCGGGCTGTTGCGAACGCTGATCGCAATGGAGTCCCCTGTCCTTGCCGAGCATGGGCTGACCATGTGGGGCTACGTCGTGCTGAGCGCGCTCGACGGTGGGCCGGTGCGCACGCAGGCGGCGCTGGCGCAGGCCATCGGTGCCGACAAGACGCGGATCATCGGCACGCTCGAAGAGCTGCAGAAGGCCGGGTTCATCAGCCGTGACCCCGACCCGGCCGATCGGCGCGTCCGGCTGCTGGCGATCACCGAGGCGGGGCGCCGCGTGCGCAGGTCGGCGCAGACGCGGATCCAGGCGGGCGAGGAGGAGCTGCTCGGCCACCTGTCCGCCGGGGAACGGGCGACTTTCCTTGACGCGGCACGAAAACTGTGGACGCTGTCCAGCTCGTGAGGTCCGCGTGTCGCACTTTAGTCCTCTGTGGACGCAGAGGTGACGCTGGGCTCAGCGCTCCGAAGGTCCCCAGCCTGCTGCGGTGCTGTCGCGATGTTCCAGCGCGGCGGCCACGAACGCCGCGACCAGCGGCCGCCGATCGTGCTCGTTCCAGGCGAGCACGAGGCGGCTGAGCGGCGCGTCGGTGACCGGGACGCACACCAGGCCGGCGGGCGGCGGCTCGACGAGCGAACGAGGCAGTACCCCGATCATCCGGCCCACCGAGATCATCTGGAGCAACTGGACCACGTCGACGACTTCGGGACCGGTGCCGTCCCCGCCGGGAACATCTTTCCAGCGTGGCAGCGTCTCACCGTCCAAATCGGACATACGAACCGAGGTGCGCCCGGCGAGACGGTGGCCGGAGGGGACGATGGCCACGCGGCTTTCGGTGAGCAGTGTCTCGTGGGCGAGGCCGTCGAGCGGGTCGAACGGGGCGTACAGCAGGCCGACGTCGGCCCGGCCGTCGAGCAGGAAGCCGGCGCGGTCGGCGGGGCCGCTGAACAGGATGTCCACCCGGCGCGCGTCGGGCTGGTGGGCGTACTCGGCCAGGATCGGGGACAACAGCCCGGCGTCGCCGCCCGGCTTGAGCACCAGCCGCAGCCGGGCTTGGCGGTCTCCGGCGTGCCGTGCGCTCCGGACGGCGGCGCTGACGGCGTTCAGCGCGTGCCGACCGTGTTCCTGTAATGCCTTCCCGGCCGGAGTGAGCTCGACGTGGCGGCTGGAGCGGAGGAACAGCGGGACGCCGAGCCGGGTCTCGATCCGCCGGATCGCCTTCGACAGCGCCGGCTGGGCGATCGAGAGCCGGACGGCGGCCCGGCCGAAGTGCAGCTCGTCGGCGACCGCGAGGAAGTACTCCAGCTCGCGGGTCTCCAGATCAATCATGCCTCAAGGTTATCGCCGAAGAGCGAATCGGTCTTGGACGCCGACGGCGTACCACGGCAAAAATTGAGGCATGATCAACCACACGATGATCGTCTCCTTCGATCAGCCGCTGCCGGACTGCGAACTTGACCAATATCTCGCGGACATCGAACGCGTGATGCTCGACACCGGCTTCACACAGTCCGTCGTGACCAGGCGGCACCTTCCCATCCCCGGCGAGGAGGCCATCCCCGCGCTGATCGCGACCGCGATCGTCCAGGTCGCCGTGGCCGACACCGGCACGCTGGCGAAGGCGTTCGCCGCGCCCGGCGTGCACGAGGTCATCGACCGCTGGCAGTCGCGGCACCCGTACAAGGTCGCCTGGGCGAACCACGAGCCGCTGGCATGAGCGCCCGGAAGGCGGGACTGGTCACCGGCGCGGGCAGCGGGATCGGCCGCGCGGCGGCGGTCGAGTTCGCCCGGCAGGGAACCGCGGTCGCCGTGCTCGACATCGACGAGAGCACGGCGGCCGAGACCGTCGAGATGATCGAGAAGGACGGCGGCGAAGCGCTGGCGATCGCCGTCGACATCGCCGACGAACACTCCGTGCGGTCGGCCGTCGAGCGCACGGTCGAAGCCTTCGGCGGCCTCGATTTCGCCGTGAACAACGCCGGTATGGCCGCGCACCACCGGCAGCTCGACGAGATGACACTGGACGAGTTCGAGCGCGTGGTCCACGTCAACCTGGCAGGGACCTACCTGTGCATGAAGTACGAGCTGCCGCTGCTCAAAGGCGGCGGTGCCATCGTCAACGTCGCATCCAACGGCGGCCTGTACGCGATCCCGCGCGCTCCCGCTTATGTGGCCGCCAAACACGGCATCGTCGGGCTCACCAAGGCCGCCGCCGTCGACTACGCGCCGCACGGGATCCGGGTCAACGCCGTCTGTCCCGGCCCGACCCGCACGCCGGGGTTCGAGAAGGTGGCGGCCGGCACCGACATGATCGCGATGCAGGAGGCGATCACGCCGCTCGGCCGGATGGCCACGCCGGAAGAGGCCGCGGCAGCTGCGGTGTGGCTCTGCTCGGACGCCGCGTCCTACGTCACCGGGATCGCGCTGTCGGTGGACGGCGGGCGACGGGCGTGAACCTCGGGCAGGGGAGCCGGATCGCCGAGCCAGTCGTCGATCGGGACCCGGCAGGAGTTGAGGACGTAGGCCACCAGCGTGTAGGTGCCGGTCAACGCCAGCAGTTCCAGCAGCTGCCGGTGGTCGTAGTGGGCGGCGAGCTGCTGCCAGGTCCGGTCCGACACCGCGGCCCGCGGACCGTGCAGCTCGTCCACGGCGCGGAGCAAGGCCGCGTCGAGATCGCTCCAGCCGGGTTCCCCTTGGCCATGGGGGATCCTGGCGATCTCCTGCTCGGTCAGCCCGGTGCCGCCGGCGATCACCACGTGGTGCGCCCATTCGTAGCGCGCCCGGGTGTGCCAGGCGACCCGCAGGATGACCAGTTCGCGATCGCGTGCCGGGAGCAGCCCGGTGCTGATCGCCCCGAGCAGCGGGGCCAGCCCGGTCAGCAGGCCGGGATGGTTGCCGACGGTGGCGAGGACGTTGAGCACGGGGTTCGCCGTGATGTGGTGTGCTGCCGCCGGGGCCTCCGTGGCGTCCAGCCCGCCGAGGAGACCGCCCAGCAGCGGACGGATTTCCTCGGGCGGTGCGGGGGCGATGCGGGGCTCGGTGTCCGAAGTGGACATGGTCGTCACCGTGCTTCCGTTGTCACGTCGAGCATCTGGGGCATCAGGTCCAGCTCTGCGGGGGTGCCGTCCCCGTTGAGCTCGCGGTAGACCGCGCCGACGTTCAGCACGAGCCTGCCGGGGTCGTCGAGATCCTCGAACCCGCGGTGGTCGAATTCCCGCGCGGCTTCCAGTGCGGTCCGGCCCCGCTGGTGTGCGGCGACGGCGTGGTCCCGCAGACGGTGCAGGTACTCGCGGAACCGGGTGACCTCGGGCTTGCCGATCACCGGGCCGTGGCCGGGGACGATGGTGTCGGCGTCCAGGCCGAGAATCAGGTCGCAGGCCCGGATCCAGCCGCTGACGGGTCCACTGTGGACGACGGGATGGCCGCCGATGAACAGGATGTCCCCGGTGAACAGGACCCGCTGGTCGGGGACGTGGACGAGGACGTCGCCTTCGGTGTGCGCGGGGCCGACCTCGATCAGGCGCACGGCGCGCGTGCCCACCTTCACCTCGAGTTCCCCGTCGAAGGTTTCGCCGGGGTAGGCCGGGGTGACGTCGGTGAAGTCGAACGGGGCGAACAGGTCCGCGAGCCCCCGCATGCCGGGGTCCGACTTACCCGCGGCGAGGGCTTGCAGCATCGGCTCCGGGCCCGCGTGCCGCATCTCCGCGGCGGCCGCGGTGGAGGCGATGATCCGCGCCTCGGGCAGGAGCTGGTTGCCCCACCAGTGGTCGCCGTCGCCGTGGGTGTTGACCAGGGTGCGGATCTTCGCCGCGGGGAGTGCTTGCCCGATGGCGTCGAGCATCCGCCGGGTGAGCGCGACGGTGAACAACGTGTCGACGAGCAGGGCTTCGTCGCCGTCGACGACCAGCCCGGCGTTGCTCCAGCCCCAGGAGCCGTTGGGCTGCAGGTAGGCGTACGTCGCGGGTGCGACCTCGTGCAGACCGGTGCGATACGGAACGGACATGTGGTTCTCCTTGCCTCTCACTGTCGTGTACTAGAGTACAAACATAGACTCAAGTACACAACCGAAGGTGACGAAGGACGCGGGAGGTAGGGTTCGGCGGGTGAGTGCGACATCCACGCCCGGCGGCCGGGCGCCCACGGGGAGCAGGCTCGAACGCCGCAAACAGCAGACCCGGCAGCGGCTGTACACGGCCGCGCTGGAGTTGTTCGCCGCCCGGGGTTTCGACGCCACGACCTACGACGAGATCGCCCAGCGCGCCGACGTCGCGCGCCAGACCGCGTTCAACTACTTCCCCCGCAAGGAAGACTTCATCAAGGCGTGGGTCGAGCACCGCCGCGAACGCCTGCGCGAGCTGCTGACCGAGACCGCCTTCCGGCGGGCACCCGCCGCCGAGCAGCTCGCCGCTCATCTGCGTGCGCTGGCCAAGTTCAACGAGGACGACCGGCATCTCCGTGACACCCTCGCCGCCACGCTCTCCATCAGCATGGACATGATGGTCGGCGAACCCCCGCCGGACGCGTTCGCCGAAAGCATCCGGCTCGGTCAGGAACACGGCGAATTCGACCCCGCGGTGGATCCGGAACTGGCCGCCGAGGTCATCTTCGACAGCTATCTGTGCACACTGGGGCGCTGGCTCCGGCAGGACACGCCCGCGCCATTGGGCGAGCTGCTGCTGGCGAAGCTGTCCGTGATCCTCGACGGTCTCGGCAGCCCTCGGTAGCCGTCCTTTGTGGACATCGATCCTGGGAAGGGAGTCTTTCGGGCAGCCCGTTCGCCGGTACGCGTTTGCGTCCATCCGGCCCGTTGACGCCCGGTGGCGAACCTCCCTACGTTCGAATGGTCGCTCGCGCAATTCCCCGTCGATCAAGGGAATCCTCGACCATGACCAGCACCGAGCCCGTCGGTTACCCGTTCAACAAGCCGCAAGGCCTGAGCATGGCTCCCGCCTACGCCGAAGCGCGGTCGCGCGAGGGGCTGGTGCGAGTACGGCTGCCCTACGGCGAACCCGCGTGGCTGGCCACCCGCTACGCCGACGTCCGGTTCGTGCTCGGCGACCGGAGATTCAGCAGGGCGGCCGCGATCGAGCGGGACGAGCCGAGGACGACGCCCGGCCGGGTGGTGACCGGCTTCCTCGACGTGGACCCGCCCGACCACACCAGGCTGCGCACGCTGGTGGCCAAGGCCTTCACCGCGCGCAGGATCGAGCAGCTGCGGCCGAGGGTGCGGACGCTCGCGGGCGCGTTGCTCGACGAGATGATCGCCGGCGGTGCCCCGGCCGACCTGGTGGAGAACTTCGCGCTACCCCTGCCCGTCGTGGTGATCTGCGAACTTCTCGGTGTCCCGGAGCGCGATCGCGCGCGGTTCCGGGAGCTGAGCGACAACGGGCTGTCCACGAGCGCGCTGACCCCCGAAGAGTTCCAGGCCAACAACGAGGAACTGCGCGCGTACATCGCCGCGTGCGTCGCCCGGCACCGCGCCGAACCCGCGGACGACCTGATGACGGCGCTGATCGAGGCGCGGGACCTGCGCGATCGGCTTTCCGAGCCGGAACTGATCGACGTCTCGGTCGCCATCCTCGTCGCGGGCCACGAGACCACCGCGACCCAGATCGCCAACTTCGCCTACGCGCTCCTGGAACGTCCCGGCGAGTTCGCCGAGCTGTGCGCCGATCCCGCGCGGATCCCGGCCGCGGTGGAGGAACTGCTGCGGTACGTCCCACTGGGGGTCGCCGCGATCTTTCCCCGCTACGCCACCGAGGACGTCGAAGTCGGCGGGGTGCTCGTCCGTGCGGGCGAGCCGGTACTGGCCTCGGTGGCCTCGGCCAACCGGGACGCGCTCCAGTTCGACGAACCGGAGGTGGTGCGTTTCGATCGGGAGCCCAACCGGCACCTCGGGCTCGGCCACGGCCTGCACCACTGCCTGGGCGCCCAGCTGGCCCGGGTGGAGCTGCAGGAGGCGTTGGGCGCGCTGGTGACGAAGATGCCGCGGCTACGGCTTGCGGGCGAGGTCGAGTGGAAGACGCAGCTTGTCGTGCGGGGGCCGCGCACAATGCCGGTGACGTGGTAAACCCTGGCGGTTCACGCCGCCCGTGTCAGCGGGGAGGCAGCGGTAGCGGACACGCGGTGCAGGAATTCGGCGTTCGAGCCGGTCTTGCGGAGTTGCTCGAGCAGCAGTTCGGTGGCGTGCTGGCCTTCGCGGCCGAACAAGGCGCGGCGCACACCGTGGAGGACGGCGAGCTCGTCCGCCGGTATCAGCAGTTCCTCGCGGCGAGTGCTCGAAGCGGCGAGGTCCACGGCGGGGAACACCCGGCGTTCGGCGAGTTTGCGGTCCAGCCGGAGTTCGGCGTTGCCGGTGCTCTTGAGCTCCTCGAAGAACACCGTGTCGGCGAGTGAGCCGGTTTCGACCATGGCGGTGGCGATGATGGTGAGCGAACCGCCGTCCTCGACGGTACGGGCGGCACCGAGGATCCGCTTGAGCGGATGTAGCGCGGAGGCATCGATACCGCCGGAGAGGATGCGGCCGGACGCGCGGCCCGCGAGGTTGTACGCCCGGCCGAGCCGGGTGAGCGAATCGAGTAGCAGGACCACGTCCTTTCCTTGCTCGACAAGCCTTTTGGCGCGTTCGACGGCGAGTTCGGTGACCGCGGTGTGGTGGGCGGGCGGATTGTCGAAAGTGGACGCGACGACCTCGCCGCGGATCGAGCGGCGCATTTCGGTGACCTCCTCCGGCCGTTCGTCGGCGAGGACGGCCATCAGGTGACATTCGGGGGCGTTCTTCGCGGCCGCGTCCGCGATGTCCCGCAGTATCGTGGTTTTTCCCGCCTTGGGCGGGGAAACCACGAGTGCGCGCTGGCCCTTGCCGATCGGGGCGACGAGGTCGATCAGCCGCGTGGTGAGCGGTCGAGGGCCGGTTTCGAGCAGGATCCGTTCGTGTGGATGGACGGGGACGAGTTCGTCGAACGCCGGACGCTCCGGCAGCGGATCGGCGCCGTTGACGGCGGTGATCCCGTCGGCGGTGCCGGCGATTTCGTCGCCGCGGCGCAACCCGTATCGGCGCACCACGGACGCGGGCAGGGGGACGTCGTCGGGGGCGGCGGCGTAGCCGGCCCGGACGAACCAGGATTTTCCTTGTACATCAAGGATTCCGTGAAAAGACATAGGGATCTCCCAAACAGAGATGAGGCGGCGGTGAACAACAGAGAGCCGCGATCGAGAACCGGTCCTGAGAGGATTCCGGTGAAGGGACGCTCCCTGGGCGGCCGACGGCCGACATCCATGAGAAGCGAGTTCAGGATAGCCGGTACCGCTCCGATGCGCAACAGTGCCCCCGGCGACCTCCCCGCCGCGTCCACTGTGGACGCTGCTCGCGGGAGCCGCGTGGGTCAGAAGCCGGTGATCACCGAGACGAGGTCGTGCAGCGGGTCGGTGACGTAGACCGTGCCGGTGCGCTGGTCGACAGCGACGTCGCCGGGATTGATGCCGAGCGACAGTTCCCCGGTGAGCTTGCTCAGCACGCCGTCGATCTTCACGATCCCGTTCGGGCCGCCGTTCGTGTACACCGTGTTCGTCGCCTGGCGCACCGCGACCGAGGACGCTTCGCTGCGCAACAGCACGTGCGGCAGTTCGGTCCGGCTCGCGCCGTCCACGATCGAAAGGTGGTGGATCCCGGAGTTGCTCACGTAGATGCGGTCGGACGCGGGATGCGCGGCGAGCCCGGCCGGGCCCTTGCCGACCTTGACGTTCCCCGTGAACGTGGTGCTCGCGGTGTCCAGGATCTCGACGGTGTCGGTGTACAGGCTGGACAGGTACGCCAGGTGCCGTCCGGCGTCCACGCTCACCCCGGAGAAGCCCCGGCCCGGTCCGGGCACGGTGCCGATCAGGGTGCTGCTGATGCCGTCGATGACACTCACCGAACCGGATGTCGCACTGGCCGCGTAGATCTTGTCCGCCGCCTCGTCCACGGCCAGTGCCGAGGCGCCGGGTCCCGCGCCGACCACGCCGAGCACCTTGTTCGTCCGGCCGTCGAGCACGGTGACCGTGCCTGCCGCCGGACTGGAGACGTACACCCGGTTCGTGGCCTCGTTCACCGCGACGCCGCCCGGCCCGTCGCCGACCCGGACGGTCGCGGTGACGGTGGCGGACCGGCCGTCCACCACCGAGACGGTGCCGGCGGCGGAGTTGGCGACGTACACCATTCCGGTGGCCGAGTTCACCCCGAGGGGGCCCGGGTGATCACCGACGTCGACGGTCACCACCTGGGCGGCCGCGGCCGGGGCCGCGACCCCGAACGTCGTGACGAGAGCGGCTCCGGCCAGGGCGAACATCGTCCGGCGGCGGATGACTGGCTCACGCATGCCTGCCTCCCGCGGCGGTGGCCGGTCCCTTGCCGAAGTAGGCGCGGCAGATCCCGTTGTCGTAGTCGGCGGCGATCTCCAGGACGTTCGCGCCGCCGTCCACCGGCAGCAAGGTCGAGCTGTAGTTCGGGCACCAGTCGTTGTACGGCTTGCCGACCGCGACCGGCGCGGGCAGCTCGTACCACGGGCCCTCGCCGAGATTGTCGTTGGCCAGCAACGTTTTCCCGTTACCGGGCAGCGGGTTTCCCTTGCCGTCGACGAAAATCTGACCGACCATCAGCAGCCGGGTGCCCTTCGGCCCGCCGGGGAACAGGGTCACCGTCTGCGCGTGCTGGAAGTGGTTGCCGCCGGTGGTGCCGATCTGGGCACCCGGCGCGCCCGGATCACCGAAATTCGCACCGTCCGCGGAGATCTTGTAGTACGGATCGCAGTAGCGGGAGCCGAAGTTGCAGATCTCGTAGCCGAAGTAGAACCGGCCGTCGGGCAGCCCGCGCACGATCGGCATGCCGGGGCGGACCCGGTCCGGCGGGATCGCCATGGTGCGTTGCTTGGTGCCCCAGTGCACCCCGTCGGTGGACGCGACCCGGTTGAGCACCTGGGCGAACCGCGGGGCCTCGGTCTCGTCGGCGAAATGCAGCCAGAGCGTGCCGCCCGCGTCCACGGTCAGTTCGGGTTCCCAGACTCCGTCGTGGTTGTGCGAACGGGCCGCCTCGGACAGGAACTGCCAGGAGCGGCCGCCATCCTTGCTGGCCAGGACCTTGATCCCGACCCGGCGCCCCGGCCCCGCGTTCTGGCCGTAGCTCGCCGCCCAGAGCAAGGTGCCCTCACGCAGGTCACCGACCCGTCGCGGGAGCTCGTACAGCGTGCCGCAGCACATCCCGGCGGCACCCTCGGGATCGCGGATCTCGGCGATCTTCTGGAAGCTGCGGCCCTCGTCGACGCTCTGGAAGACCGGAGCGAACCGGCCGCGGCCGTCCTCGCTGGTCATCGCCGCGATGATCCGGCCGTTGCGCGCCGGACCGCCGTGCGCCAGCCGGATGAGCCGGGGATAGGACCCCATTCCCTCCGCGAGCAACCGGCGTCCGGCAGGGGCCGGTGCCGCCGAGGCCGGGGCGAGCATCCCCGCGGCCAGCAGCAGTGTCATCAACAGCGCGAGACTGCTCCCCAGGCGTCGCATGCTCCGTCCTTACCGCACCGCGGCCAGACATTTACACCATCGAGTGAAAAATTTGCCGGATTTTCACTCGTTTGGTGCAGAAGTATCCGCGAGGCCCGGGGCCGCCGCGCGGGCGGCCCCGGACTGCTTTCACCCGGACGAGTCCGGTGTCACGGAGCGGAAGGACCGACGTCGGTCTTCGTCAGCGGCCGGGCCGGGGTGGCGGTGTTGTACTGGTCGGCACCGACGTCCTTCGCCGACGGCCGGGCCTGCTGGTCGATGTCGAGGGTGACCTGCGGGAACGATCCGGTCGCCTTGCCGATCACCGGGCTGGTCGCGGCGGGGCGGAGCAGCCCGTGCGCGTCGCGCGCCAGCTTCGGGTCGATCGTGCGGTACGCGTCGGAGGGCAGGCTGCCGGCGGAGGCGCCGAACAGGATGTTCCCGGTGAAGTGCGACGACGTGCCGGTGCCCTTGGCCGCGGCCTGGCCCTTGCCGAGCAGGACGTTGTCGGCCAGCGTGTCGTCCGACGGCGGGAACGGTTTGCCGCTTCCGTACGAGATGAGGGCGCCGGTGCCGGACAGCGTGTTGAAGGCGACCAGGCAGTGGTCGGCGGCGTCGTGGTTGGTGCCGCTGGTGGTGTCGTCGCGGACCTCACCGCCGCCGAACTCCATCGCCGTCCCGGCGGTGTCCTCCACGATGTTGTTGACCACGACGTGGTTGTTGCCGAAGAAGCGGATGCCGGTGGTCCCGCCGATGAGGATGTTGCCCTCGACGCGCGAATCCCATCCGTGCCGCATCGAGAGCGTGCCGCGGCTGTTGACGATGGTGTTGTATCGCACCACGTTGTTGCTCGACTTCACCGAGATCGCCTCGGAATCGCCGTCGGCCTTTTCGAACAGGTTGTTCTCGATCAGGCCCTTCGCGACGGCGTGCTGCCTGCCGGACAGGCCGAAGCGGATCGACTCGCCGCCGTTGGTGCCCTTGAACTGGTGGTTGAAGAAGTAGTTGTGGTGCACGTGGACGCGTTGCGCCATGTCCTTCTCGCCCGGCCCGACGACCTGGAGGAACACGCCCTCCTCGGTGCGGTTCTGGAACGTGTTGTGGTCGACCTCGGTGTCGTTGGCCTTGACGGTCAGATCGGCCTTGCCCGGGTTGCCCTCGAACACGTTCCGCGTCACCCGGTCGCCCGCCGCGTCGCCCGGGACGGTCAATCCCGCGTCGTTGGCGAACACGAAACCCTGCACCACGACGTGGGACGCGCCGGTCAGATCCAGCCCGCCCGCCCCGGTGAACCGCGTCCGCCCCGGCGCGGCCGCGGCGATCGTGATCGGGGCCTTCGCGGTGCCCGATCGTCCCACCCGGACCCGGCCGCTGTCGTAAGCGCCCGCGGCCACCTCGACCCGGTCGCCCGGCCGCGCCTGTGTCAGCGCCGCGGACAGTTCGTCCGATGACGACGCCGTCAGCGTCCGCGTCCCCGTGGCCGCGCTGGCCGACGACGCGACCAGCCCGCCGCCGATGGTGAGCAGTCCGGCGGCGACCAGTACGCCGATTCTCCGGTGTTGGGGAGTACGGGCCATGTCTTCTCCTTGGATAGGACCGTTTTCGTACGATGGCGGCAGACTGGGGCGGGCGGCGCCGGGATCTCGTCGATCCACAGTGGACGATCCGGGCACGGCTACTTGCGGCCCGCCTGGAAATTGCGGAACAGCAAGTGAGTGTCGATGATGTCGGTCTTCGCGCTCTGGACCGAGCGGTAGATACCCCACTTCGGGCGGACGTAGTCACCCTGGTCCGGGATGGTCACGCCGGTGCGGCTGCCCTGCGCGGCGACCGGCGCGCCAGGACCGGTGCCGTCGCGGATGACGCACGCGGCCGCGCCCTTGGCGCCGGGGGTCAGCGTCCACTCGACGGTGATCCACTTGTCGCGCAGCGGCGCGAGCCGGGTCGAGGCGATGGACGGGGAACCGGGATTCGCGTAGGCGCGGGCCTGGAGCATTTCGGTGCCGCCGTCGCGGGTGAGGTCGAGGGTCACCCACGGACCGCCGTTGGTGGACGGCGTCTTGGTCTGGAAGATGTGGGTGAACTTGCTGGTGCCGTGCACAGTGGACGGCAGGTACATCTCGTAGGAGATCGTCCACGTCTCGCCGTCGCGCATCTTCAGCGCGGAGCCGTTCTGCACCATGCCCTTGACTTCGGTGCGCTGGCGGTCGCCGCCCCCGGTGGTGTCGCGGTCGTCGGCCCAGATGTCGAACCGGTAGTGATCGCCCTCGACGTAGACGTATCTGCGGTCCGGATGCTGGTGGCCGCGGTCGGCTTCGATGCCTTCGAAGGCCTTCGTGCCGTCCGTCGCCGGGTTCGGATGCCACAACGGGGCCGCCGCGGGCACCGCGACCGCGCGGGACAGCGGGCTGAGCGCGAGCGGGGCGGCGAGGGCGGAGACGGCCAGCGTGCGCAGGGCCGTCCGCCTGGTGAATCCGCCGGGCCGGGACTGGGAGTCCGTCATCGTCGGTGTGTCCTTCCTGACGGCGGATCGACAGGGGTCACATCGGCCGGCGGAGGGGCGCCGAGACTTCGCAGCCTCGGCGTCAGGACATCCGATGTCTTCCGGGAATGAACGTAGAAGGGGGCAGGAACGGTGTCAACGCTGATCCGGTTTCTTGGGGAACCGGTGAGGAATTCACCCTGGAAGCGCGGGCTTTCCGGCTTCAAGTCGTGTGCCGGTCATCGGATCACTCGTCGGGTCACCAGGTGACGGGCAGTTCCCGTACCCCGTAGAAGACCGCGTTCTCCTTGTACACCAAGCGTTCCAGCGGTAGGGCCGGAGCGAGCGCGGGGAGCCGTCGGAAGAGGGTGTGGTAGGCGATCCGCAGCTCGACCCTGGCGAGGCCCTGGCCGAGACACTGGTGCGTGCCGTAGCCGAAGGCGACGTGGTGCCGGGCCCTGCGGTGGACGTCGAGCGTGCCCGGGTCAGGGAAGGCCGCGGGGTCCCGGTTGGCGGTGCTCTTCACGGCGATGATGCCTTCGCCCGCCCGGATCAGCGTGCCGCCGATCTCCAGATCCTCCCGCGCGACGCGGCGGGCCTCGGTGTGCGTGATGGACAGGTAGCGCAGCAGTTCCTCCACCGCGTTGGCCACCAGCTCGCGGTCGCCGTCGCGGACCGCGCGGAGCTGGTCCGGCTGAGCGAACAACGCGGCGACGCCCAGCGCGATCATCGCGGTGGTGGTGTCGTGCCCGGCCACCATGAGGAGCTGGCCGAGCACGGCGATCTCGCGCCGGGTCATCGCGCCGGTCCGGAACTGCTCGACGGCCAACCTGCTGAGCAGGTCGTCGGCAGGCTTGGCGGCCTTCGCGGCCACCAGATCCTCGAGGTAGGCGTTCAGTTCTTCGCTGGCGGCCATCGCCTGCTCGGGGTCGGGCTCGTCCATGACGAGGGTGTGAGCCACCCGCTGGAAGAAGTCGCGGTCGGCGTAGGGCACGCCGAGCAGTTCGCAGATCACCAGCGACGGCAGCGGCAGGGCGAAGGCCGCCACCAGGTCCACCGGTTTCGGCCCGGTCAGCAACTCGTCGACGAGTTCGTCGGCGATCCGCTGGATCCTGGGCCGCAAAGCGGTCATCCGGCGGATCGTGAAATCCGCGGTCAGCAGCCGCCGCTGAGCGGTGTGTTCCGGCGCGTCCAGCTGCATCAACGTCTTCATCCGCGCGTCGCGGGCCTTGCTGACGGCGTTGGTGTGCGGGAAACCGGGCCACGTCACGTCGACGCTCACCCGGGGATCGGCGAGCAGCGCGCGTACGTCCGCGTAGCGGGTGATCAGCCACGGCGTGCTGCCGTCCCACAGCCGCACCCGGGAAACCGGCGCCTGCCGGGCCAGCTCCGGTGCCGGGTCGAATGGGCACTCCGCCGCGCGGGGCATCGGGAACTCCGGCGGCTTCGCCTTGTCGGTCATCGAATCTCCTCACGTCGCCTCGCATCATGGCGGCGCGGGAGACCCCGGTAATCGGGCAAATCGGACGTGAACTACGTCACATTTCCGGGTCGTCCTAGACTTGTGTCCATGTCGGACACCCCGCCTCGTGCCGAGCCGTTCGTCCCGCGGACCGCCCCCGCGGTGCTGGAGGACCTGCGCGCGCGGCTCCGGGCGACGCGCTGGCCGGACGCGCCGGAGGACGCCGGCTGGTCGATGGGCACCGACCTCGGCTATCTCCGGGAACTCGTCGCCTACTGGGCGGACGAGTTCGACTGGCAGGCGCAGGAGGCGGCGCTTGCCCGGTTCCCCCACTTCCGCGTTCAGCTCGGCGGCCTGGGTGTCCACTTCGTACACGTCCGGGCGGTCGCGCCGGCGGGGCCCGTCCTGCCGCTGGTCCTCAGCCACGGCTGGCCGGACTCGTTCTGGCGCTACACCAAGGTCATCCCGCTCCTCACCGACCCCGGCGCGCACGGCGGCGACCCCGCCGACGCGTTCGACGTGGTCGTGCCCGACATACCGGGTTACGGGTATTCGGAGCGGCCCGCCGTCCCTCTCGATTCCATCGCTGTTGCCGGGCTGTGGGCCGAACTCATGGACGTCCTCGGCTATCCGCGGTTCGGCGCGGCCGGCGGGGACCTCGGCAGTCATGTCAGCCGCTACCTCGCCCTCGACCACGCCGACCGGGTCGTGGCCGTGCACCGCACCGACGCGGGCTTGCCCGTCTTCACCGGCGATCCGGCGGAACTCACGCCGGAGGAACGCGCCTGGTTCGAGGAAGTCGCGGGCTGGGGCGCGGTCGAGGGCGCGTACGCCGCCATGCATCGCACGAAACCCCAGACCGCCGCGTTCGGGCTGGCCGACTCCCCGGCGGGGCTCGCGGCATGGATCGTCGAGAAGCTGCGGTCGTGGAGCGACTGCGACGGTGACGTCGAGCGGCGCTTCACCAAGGACGAGATCCTCACGAACGTCACGCTGTACTGGCTCACGGAGACGATCGGCTCGTCGATGCGCATGTACCGTGCGAACGCCGCGATCCCGCCCGCGCAACTCACGCGCCGGGTCGAAGTGCCGTCCGGTTTCTCGATCTTCCGCGGCGATCTCGTCCGTCCGCCGCGGGCGTGGCTCGAGCGCACGGCGAACGTCGTGCGGGCCACCGAGCCCACGCGCGGCGGGCATTTCGCGGCGTTCGAGGAACCGGAACTCTACGCGGAGGAACTGCGCGAGTTCTTCCGTCCCTACCGGGCCGCGATCGGCTGAAAGGACGGACCATGGGGAACTACGCGACACGACGGGGCGCCCGGACCGGCGCGACGCTGTGGCGCGTGTCCTGCGACGGCCCGGAAAAGCACGTCGTCCCGGACGGCGTGATGGATCTGATGTGGTTCCAGGACCGTCTCGTCGTGGCGGGGGCCGACACCCGGACCATGGTCATGGAGACCCGGCCAGGCGAGGTGACCTGGGGCCTGCAGCTCGCACCGGGTGTGGCTTACGCACTCCTAGGCGTGCCGGCGGACGAACTGACCGACCAGCGCGTCGAGTTGTCGGAACTGGTCTCGCTGTCCGGGCCCTGGTCGTTCGAGGACGACGTGGCCGATGCGCTCGAACGGGTCCTCATCGCGCTGTGGACGCAAGCGGATCCGGAACGTGCCATCCTCCGCGAGGCCGCCTCGCTCGACCGCGCGGCGCGCGAAGGCCTGAGCGTGCGGGAGATGGCGGAGCTGCACGACCTGCCGGAGCGCTCCTTGCGCCGGCTCAGCAAGCGGCTCTTCGGCTACGGTCCCAAGACACTCACGCGGATTCACCGGTTCCAGCACGCACTGCACCTGGTGCGCGCGGGCCTGCCGTTGAGCGAGGCCGCGGCGACGGCCGGCTACGCCGACCAAGCCCACTTCACCCGGGAGAGCAACCTGCTCGCCGGCCGGACACCCGCCGCGCTGGCTGGCCGTTTCGTTCAATCCTGACGCCGTCGATGGATGACAGGGTTCTCGTATGAGCATCAATCTTGGTCGCGCCGGAGCGTTCATGGCTTCGCACGCGCGAGTTCTCGACCGGCGGCGCTTCGAGGCCGTCACGACCGACAGCGACGCGGCTCGTCAGGCCGTCATCGACGCGCTTGACGCCTACCGCAACCCCGACGGCGGCTATGGCTGGGGCCTCGAACCGGACCTGCGTGCCACGGAGAGCCAGCCGGGAGGTGCGCTGCACGCGTTCGAAGCCCTGGCCGACGCCGGCCCTGCGACCTCGCCACACACCGCCGCCCTCCTCGACTGGCTGGACTCCGCGACACTGTCCGACGGCGGGCTGCCCTTCGCTCTCCCGATCGCGGATCCCGTGGCGTGCGCGCCGTTCTGGGTCGGCGCGGACCCCGCGGAGTCCTCGCTGCAGATCACGGCCGCGGTGACCGCGCAGGCGTATCGGGCGGCGCGGTGGGACAAGACCATCCAGGACCATCCGTGGCTGGCCAAGGCGACGCGGTACTGCTTCGACGCGATCCGCCAGCTCGACGAAGCCCCCTTCGCGTATGTGCTTTCCTTCGCGCTCCAATTCCTCGACATCGCGACCGACACCCATGAGGAGGCGCGCGAGCTGATCGTCCATCTTGGACAGTTCGTCCCCCGGGACGGTGCGGTCGCCGTCGTCGGCGGGGCCGAGGGCGAGACGCTGCATCTTCTCGACTACGCGCCCGAGCCCGGCCGGCCCGTCCGGGACCTGCTCGACGCCCAGGCCGTGTCGGACGATCTCGACCGCTTGGCGCGAGGGCAGCGGCAGGACGGCGGCTGGGCTGTCGACTTCACCAGCTACTCGGCCGCCGCCGCGCTCGAATGGCGTGGCCACGCCACGGTCGGTGCCGTCTCGGTGCTCCGGTCGAACGGACGCTGAGTCAGGCGAAGCGACGTTCGATGTTCTCGGCTGAGAACCTGTTCAGGGCCTAGCCTGAGCGGTGTGCATGAGGATGCGTGGCAATGGGATTCGTTGCTCTACTCCGGTAGCGCCGCGTATTACGCGCGGGGACGCCTGGCTTATCCGAGGGCCCTCGTCGATGCGCTGGTGAGCGAGCTGCGCCTTGACGGTTCCGGTCGTCTTCTCGACGTCGGCTGTGGTCCCGGTTCGTTGACGCTGCCGCTGGCCGGGGTGTTCGCGGAGGCGATCGGGCTTGACGCCGACGGGGACATGCTCGACCAGGCCGAGCGTTTCGCCGCCGAGGCCGGGATTCGCAACGTTCGGTGGCTGCGGCTGCGTGCCGAGGAGCTTCCGGCCGGGCTTGGCGGCTTCAGGCTGGTCACGTTCGCTCAGTCGTTTCACTGGCTGGACCGGTCCAAGGTCGCCGGTGCGGTGCGCGGAATGCTGGCGGACGGGGGATTTTGCGCGCACGTCCACGCTACGACCCATCGCGGCGTGGACGGCGACGCCGAACTGCCGCATCCGCGTCCGCCGCACGCGGCGATCGGCGCGCTGGTGCGCGAGTATCTTGGTCCGGTGCGCCGTGCGGGCCGGAGCCGCTTGCCGCGGGGGACGGCTTCGGGGGAGGGCGAGATCTACCGGGCCGTGGGATTCACCGGACCGCGACGGATCGAAATCCCGGGCCGGGTGGTCACTCGCGCGATCGATGACATCGTCGCCGCGGTCTACTCGTTGTCCAGCTCGGCACCTCACCTGTTCGGCGACGACCGCGCCGAGTTCGAGGCCGATCTGCGGCGGCTGCTGCACCGCGCCGGCCCGGACGGCGTCTTCAGCGAGCAGACGCGCGAGATCGCCGTCGACCTCTGGCAACCGTGAACACGGCTCAGTTTGTCCTTTGTGGACGACAGTGCTGTGAAGGGCTTAGGTTCGTAGGTGGATGGTGTTGCGTCGTGGTGTGCGGGTGGCGTCGAGCCATGCGGGTGGGATGAATTCGGGTAGTCCGTCGGTGGTGATTCGGACTTCCCATTCGGAGTGGTGGATGAGCTTGTGGTGGAAGGAACATAAGAGGACGAGATTGTCCACTTTGGTCTCACCATGGTGTGCCCAATACACCACATGATGCGCCGTACAACGGTAGGCGGGCGCATCGCAGCCGGGGAAGGCGCAGCCGCCGTCGCGGCGGGTGAGGGCGCGTCGGATGGCGGGGGTGGCGAGGCGTTGGGCTCGGCCGACGTCGAGGGGTTCGCCGTGCGTGCCCAGGACCATGGGGATGATCTTGGCGTCGCAGGCGAGTCGTCGTGCTTCGGCTGCGGTGATCTCGCCGAGCAGATCAAGAGTGGCCTGTCCGATCCCGGTGCGTAGTTCCTTGAGTCCGACGGTGACGACGAT